>CALBTQ010000186.1 GCA_937967875.1 uncultured Pseudomonadota bacterium | reverse complement strand
AGTTCCTTGCCCGTGCCGGTCTCGCCGGTGATCAGCACGTTGCTGGCCGAATCGGACACCTTGCGCACCAGGGCCAGCACGGCCTTCATCGCCTCGCTTTCGGCGATGATGTGTGAGAAGTCGTAAATGTACGGCTCACGATGGCGCAGGTAGTCGATGGAGTTTTGCAGGTGCGCCTGATTGCGCAGAGCGTGCGCGGCGTTGCGCAGGGCTTGCGGATCGACCGGCTTGGGCAGCACGGTCCACTCCAGCGCCGCCGCGCCCACGCGCATGGTCGTGTCGCCGGCGGCCGACAACAAGATAAGCGGCGGATTGGTTTCGCCGAAGCGGGCGGCCGACGACGCCGGCTCGTCGAGCAGGGAGTCATCCAGAACGAGCAAATGATACTGCGCGGTCGTGATGCGCCGCCGGGCCTCGGTCAACGAGGCGGCGCGGTCGATCGAAACGTTCTGACTTTGCAGGGCCGCGACGATTTGCGAAAACAACATCTCATCGGCGGTGATGATCAAGTACTGCCACATTCGGTCGATCCTTTTGCATTCACTTGAGGCGGCGAATAATTAACCATTCGGTATCAACATAGACCTTAATTACAAAAATGTAATCGATCCGTCAAATTTTTCCCCTTTTCGAAAAAACCGCGAGCTGTCCGGCAAAAGCAAATACAATGTAACTATTCGTAATATTAGCATATTGTCCAAAATGTCGATGTTGGCACGGAAGTTGATATTTCATGTGTCGGACGGCAAACGGCAGGAGACACAGATGAACCGTCGATCGACAAACGAAACGAAATGGGTCACCCGGCGCGAACGGGAGCGTTCTTACCTGGCGTACCAGAGTCTGCTGATTCAGCGGATGAATTTGTCGATGATGGTGCTGCTGTGCCTGCTGTTTTTAACCTTGATGCTCTACCTGGTCGTTTCCAGCGCGACGCTCAACGAGGTGGCCGTGCGCGTATTTTTGCAGTTCGTCGAACGCATCGGCGAGACGTTCGCGGCGATCGGCGATGTGCCGTCGTTTGTCGATCCGGCGACGACGACGACCTTCCCGGTCTGATCAATCCTCCACCGGCGGCAATCCCAGATCGGCGATCATCCGGCGATCCTCGTCCGCGGGCGGCCCGGCGGTGGTCAGCAGATCGCCGACCATCAATCCCGACGCCCCGGCCCAGAAGATCATGCTCTCCAACCGGCGTAGGTTGTCGCGGCGGCCCCCGGCGACCAGGATGTGTTTATCGGGCAGGACGAAGCGTGCAGCGACGAGGAAACGCAAGCAAGCCGGCGGCGTCAATTCGCGACGGTCGGCCAACGGCGTGCCGGGGATCGGAATGAGGAAATTCACCGGCACCGAATCGACGCCCAGTTCGCGCAGCTCCAGCAACAGCTCGACGCGTTGCGCGGGCGTTTCGCCCAGGCCCAGCAGCGCGCCGCTGCACACCTCGAGCCCCGCCTCGCGCGCGCGGCGCAACACGGCGAGGTTGTCGTCGAAGGAGCGCGTGGAGCAGACGTTTCCGTAAAAGCTGCGGCCGGTTTCCAGGTTGTGATGGTAGCGGCTCAGCCCGGCGTCGCGCAGTTCGCGCAGTTCGTCGGCGGTGACGATGCCCAGGCTGGCGCAGGGGCGCAGGCCGATTTCGCGGATCGTCGCGACGGCCCGCACGGCGCGTTTCATGTCGGCTTTGTTCAGCCGCTTGCCGGCGGTGACGATGGAAAAGTTGCGCGCGCCCGCTTTTTTTGCACGCTTGGCGGCGTCGCGAATCGCGTTGTCGGCGACGAAGGAATGGACCGGGGCGTCGGTGTCGTGCTTAGCGCTTTGCGCGCAGAAAGCGCAATCCTGGTCGCACCGTCCCGAACGCGCGTTGCAGATCGCGCACAGCGCCACGCCCGCGCCGCGCCAATGACGCCGCAGGCGATCGGCCGCGCTCAACAACGCGGGCAGCGCTTCGTCGGGTGAAAGCAGCAGCGCCAGCGCCTCGTCGGCGGTGACGGACCGGCCCGTCAGCACGCCTTCGGCCAGCCGCTCGATCTGTCGTGGATGCATCGCGCTTTCCGCTCAGTAGGTCAGTTTCAATCCCGCCTCCAACCGGCGGCCGGGCTCCGGATAGAAGGCCTTGGTTTCATAGTACACGTCGGTCAGGTTCTGGCCGTGCGCGTAGACTTCGATGCGGTTGCGGTAGGCGTAGAACATGCGCGCGCCGACGGTCATGTACCAGGGGATGGTCAGGTCCTGGCCGCGGTACCATTCGTGCCGTTCGCCGACGTAATCGGTGAACACCGTCGCGCCCAGGCCGAAGGGGAATCGGTAACGCGCTTCGCCGCCGCCCAGATGTTCGGGCAGGTATTCCGGTTGCTCGTCGTCCTCGCCCTCGACGGACAGGTTCACCTGTTGCAGCGTGTAATGCGCGCCCAGGTACAGGCCGTCCAGCGGCGCGGTCGCGGCGCTCAAGGTCAGACCGGTCGCCGTTTCCTCGGCG
This sequence comes from uncultured Pseudomonadota bacterium, assembly GCA_937967875.1. Lineage (GTDB taxonomy): Bacteria > Lernaellota > Lernaellaia > Lernaellales > Lernaellaceae > CALBTQ01. The sequence goes on along the minus strand of CALBTQ010000186.1, from coordinate 9,947 downwards.
TCGTCGACGAAATAAAAACGCGGCTCGCCCGCGATGGGAGGCGACAGGCGCGGCAGATCGGTCGTATGCCGGTAGAAGCCGGTCAGCGCCAGGGTCGTCTCGCCGGGCAGCGCGGCTTGCACGCTGCCGTCGACCGCATCGATCAAGGCCGTTTCGAGCGCCGGATTGCCCGCCGTGCGATCGAAGGATTCCTCGACGGTCGGGAAGCGCAACGAGCGTCCGCCCGCCGCGCGCAAGGTCACGCCGGCGAAGGGGCCGCCGGCAACCGCAACGCGACCGAACCAGGACGACAGCGGGTCGGGTTCGGCGAAGTTGCGCGCCGCCGCGATCGTCCGCCGGCCGTAGCCGCCGCCGAGGTTCAGGTGCAGCCGGTCGATCGGATTGAGACGGTCGGTCAGCGAAAAGTCGAGTTGGTTGATCAGCGTCCGGTCGCGGTAATCGTCGAAAATTTCGAATTCGATTTCGTCGTGCACCAGGCCCGCGCGGGCGGTCAGTTTGCTCCAGCGGCCCAAGTCGAGGGTGGGCAGCAGCGCGGCGCCGGTGCGTTGGGTAAGCACGTTGACCTGCGAGCGTTCCATTTCATCCTCGGGGGTGGCGAATTCGTTGCGCTCCTCGTCGGTCGCGCTCAGGCATCCGGTGAGGCGCAGCGAGAACGGACCGAACGCGCCCAGGCTCGCGTGTAGCAGGCCGCCCATGCGCGTGTCTTCGGGCACACGATAATAGCGTTGCCGGCCGGTGTAGACGTTGTGCGGAATCTCGCGGTCGGCGTTGTCGTAAAAGAAGGTCGCGTGCGTTTGGGCTTGCGGCGCGAAGTGCACGCCGGCGCGGGCGCGCAGCTGATTGCGCGAGTAGGCGCTCAATTCGCGGATGCCGCCGTCCTCGTTGTTGGTCAGGTCGAAGCGCAGCGGCATCGGCCAGCCGTCGGCGCTGTCGTGCGAGGCCATGGCGAAGTACTGGAACCATTCGGCGGTGTCGCCCGCGCCCACGCTGAAGTAGTTCGTGCGGTGGTCGCCGAAGCGCGCGTCGAAGCGCCCGGTGAATTTGCGGCCCGCCTCGCGGGTGACGATCTCGATCACCGCGCCGCCTTCGCCGCCGAATTCCAACGGCGCGGGACCGCGGTAGATGCGCAACCGGGCGATCTGATCGGCGGGCAGCGCTTCGAGATCGACCGTGCCGTACAACGCGTGGTTGACCGGCAGGCCGTCGACGAACACCCGCACCTGGGTCGGATCGGCGCCGTTGATCGAGGCGTAGCGTTCGCCGCGCTCGGGCCAACGCAGGTTGCCCGCGACGAACGCGCCGGCCGCGTAGCGCACGGCGTCGGCGGCGGTATGCGCGCCGTGGGCGATGACGTCCTCGCCGGTCAGCTCGACGATCGTGGCGGTCGGATCGTCGCCGACGACCATCGCGCCCAATTCGTAAGGCGCGGCGTAGTCGCGGCCGCCCTCGTCGCCGGCCAGCAGCGCGACGGGCAACAAAAGAAAAACAAGAAGTAGCGGCGCAATCTGACGCATGCTTCACCTTGTCGGAGTTGGACTTTTCTTATAATACATATTCCGCGTGATCGCGACATGCATTTTAAGCCGCTTGTTTATCTCTTGGCGCGTCAGTATTCCCAGCTCACCAATTCCAGAGTGCAGAATCCCGGCATGATCGGACTTTGCACCAGTGCGTAATCCGGATGGTAATACATCGTGTAGGAATCCGTGTAGGTGCCGTAGGGATCGGTGATGGTCATGTCGCATTGGATTTCCCAGCAATCGGTCACCGTGCCGAAGGGAACGGTAACGGTGGCGTCGGTGGCGAGCAATGTGGTTTCCAGTGCGAAGGAGTGCACTTCGTCGGGATCTTTGCTTTTGAAATAGAAATCGACATCGCCGCCGGTTTGTTGCATGACGCCGATGCCGGCATCGAAGGGAATTTCAACGATGGTCTGCGCCTCGGCGTACATGTCCCACTCGCCGCCGTCGCCGATGCCGCCGAAGTAGGCTTCCGAGGCTTTGAAGCCGACGCGGTTTTCGGTGGACAGATCCAGCCAGACGATCATGCCGAAGGGATCGGCCTGGGTGAAGTCGCCGATTTCCATTTTGGTGTACGTTCCGTCGACGAAGGTTTCGGAGTCCTGCCCGACGATGGTGACCGGCACGTTATGGCAAATGGTTTCACTCGGATCGTAGCAGAGTCGGTAGGTGCCGACCGTTCCCGCTTCCGGCGGCCAGAATTCGGGACCCGTGTCGTCGTCGGTTGTGTCGTCGTCGTCATCGTCGTCGTCGTCGCTGTCGTCATCCGCCGAATCGTCATCGTCGTCATCATCGTCGTCGCCGTCATTGTCATCGTCGTCGTCGGTTGTGTCGTCGTCATCGTCGTCGTCGCACGAACAGGAAGCGATAATCGTCATAATGAAGATTGCCATCAGGAAAACGATCAATATGGAGCATTTCCAAAAATCCATGACGTCCTCCTTTTTGATGCCCGGCATCGGTAAGCACGGGCCACGAGTTTTATCCTTGCGCGGCATTGGCAAGGTTTTGTCGAGAAGCCTTCGCAAACAATTGAAAAATTAATAAATGATGAATGTTTGTTATTGCTTTCCGATCATAGATTTTCTTTTTCAAGAACGTCAACCGCCGACTTGACCGCGCCGACATTGGTTGCCGACAATAACATCATGAAGCGTTTGCTCGTTGCCGGCCTATTGTTGGCGATTTTGTGGAGCGCGGCGCCGGCCCGCGCCGACAGAAGCGACTGGTGGCGGCTGGGATATCGTCCCGGACCGTGGACCGTGCTGCCGGCGCGCGAGGAGCAGACCGCCGAGCGCTACCGGGTGTCGCTGGAGGCCGACTATCTGGTGACCGGCAATCCGAACAACGAGCCGGTGCGCGTCTGGCTGCCGCTGCCGGCCGACGACGCCTACCAGAACGTCTTCGCCTATCGCTTGCGACCGCGACCGGCCGAGATTCTGCGCAGCCGCGACGGGTATCAGATCGCCGTGTTCGAATTCGGCTCGCGGCTGATCGGCGAAACGGTGACGATCCGCTACGACGCCGAGGTGCGCCTGCGCGACATCGGCTGGCGGATCGACCCCGCGCGCATCGGCTCGCTGGCCGACGTGCCGACGCCGATCCGCGCCGATTACCTGGTCGACGGGCCGATGTACGACATCCATCATCCGGCGATCGAAGAGGCCGCGCGCGAGGCGGTGGGCGACGCCACCGCGCCGCTGGAGATCATGACGCGCATCGTCGCTTTCGTGCGCAAGCGGCTCACCTACGATCTGGACGGCCAAAAGCCGCCCGCGCCCGAGGTGCTGGCCGCCGGGCACGGCTCGTGCACCGAGCATTCGTTTTTGATGATCGCCCTGGCGCGCAATCGCGGATTGCCGGCGCGCTACATGGCCGGCTCGCCGGTGCACCTGGGCTTGCTGAGCGGCAAGTACGTCGATCGCGTGTTTCACAAGGTCGTCGAGGTGTACCTGCCGGGCATCGGCTGGACGCCGGTGGAAAGCTCGGCGGGCTCGCGCTGGCGGGCGATGTCGCGTCCGGTAGAGTCGATCGGACGGCTGCATCACCGGATGTTGTTTTTCGGGCACGAACCCGAACCGGGGCTCGCGCCGCTCAATCCCCGGCGCAACATCGCCACCTACGCGCCTTTCCGCCGGGGCTCGCAACTGAAGATCAAACGCAATTTGCGCTTGCGGTGGCGGCGCCTGTAGGCGAAGGGCGCTTGTCGGCTCCCCCCGCGAAATGGTAGCGTGGGCGCACGGTCCAACCGGGAGGAAATATGCGCGCACGATGGATGTTCGTGCTGGCGGCGTTGCTGCTTTTTGCGGCCTGCGATCCGACGGCGGTCAAGCCCGACGTCAAACACGAGGGGTCGTACCGCAGCTACCAACGCTTGCTGGACAACTGGACGCGGTCCGACAAACTCTACCGCAATTTCGAAACGCACCTGATCGTGTCGGCCACGTACTTCAGCGAGCCGATGCGCCGCGGGTACGTCGCCGAATACGCGCGCGCCTTCGATCTGCCGGATGCCGAAACCGACTTCATGCTCGAGGAGCAGCTCAACAAAGACCGGCGCGACGTCGAGTTCATCGTCGTGTGGTACACGCCGCGCATGCGCGACAACGACCTGGACGATCCGGACAGTTCGTGGCGTCTGTGGTTCATCGACGCCGACGGCGTGAAGGTCGGCGCGAGCCGGATCAAGCTGCTGCGCGTGCGCCACACGAAGGAATATTTTCTCTTCCCCGAATACAACGAGTGGAGCCGTCTGTACCGCGTGACTTTCCCGGCGGTCGGGCCCGACGGCCGGGCGCTGCGCCGCGAAGAGGGGAAAGTGAAACTGCGCATCGCGGGCGTCGAGGGCTCGTTCGATCTGATCTGGGATATGACGGCGACGCAATAGTTTCTTTCGCCCTCACCCCGGGCTGCGCCCGACCCTCTCCCCCGGGAGAGGGTAAGAGCGGACAACCCGGACACCCTTCTCCTCGTGGGAGAAGGGGCGGGGATGAGGGCTGCCGATAGGGATAATCGCAAAAAATTCGGGGACACGAAGGAATCATGTCCCCGATTTTTTCGAAACAGGGGGCAACTTGAATCGTTGGTTGCGCGGCATCGCCCGACTGACGCCGGTGCGGGTGCTGGCGATTTTCATCGTCCTGTGGCTCGGCGTCGCCGTGCTGCTGGCGTTCTTTCACGTCTCGATGCCCTGGATCATCGCCTACGGCGGCGTCACACTGGTCTACGCGTTTTTCGTCGCCGGCTGGGCGATGATGCGCATGACGGCGCGGCTGCGCGGCGTGATGGACGAGGGTGAGACGCCCGACGGCGGGCTGCTGCTCGAAGCGTTGCCGCACGCGGTGATGATCGCCGACGGCGGCGGCAAGGTGCGCGCGGTGAACAACGCGTGGCTCGACCTGTTCGCCCTCTCGCGCAGTTCGACCTGGAACAAAAACTACAAGCGTTTCGCCGATCCGGTGCTGCGCGGCCACCTGGACCGCGTGCGCAAAACGAAGGAAGCGGCGCTGGGGCTGAATCTCTCCACGCGCCTGCCCGACGGCGCGAACCTGTCGTTCATGGCCGACTTGACGCCCTATGGCGAGGGCGTGCTGGCCGCGGCGCGTCCCACGACAAAGCCGGGCAAAGGCGCGGTGCCGTATCTGGCCGTCGACCGCTACCGGCAACTGGGGCGATTGGCGGAACACGCCCTGGGATTTCTCCAGCGTGAGTTGCGGGCGATGGCCCAGGCGCAGGCGTCGTGCGCCGAGCGGCTGCCCGCGCTGCTGCAGATGATGGACGATCTGCAGGCCGTGGCCGAGGAAAAGGCAGAAGCGATCGAAGCGCTGGACCTGCGCCAACTGCTGGCGCGCGTGCAACGGACCGTCGCGCCGTTCCTGACCGACAAGGGACTGAAGCTGACCGCGTCGATCGCCGCGGATCTGCCGGGTATGCGCGGCCGGGCGACGCATCTGCGTTACGTGCTGCTGGCTTTGGTCATCGAGGCGCTGGCGGCGGCGCCGGACGGCAGCGAGGTGCGGTTGAGCGCGCAGGGCGGCGGCGAGGAGATCCGCATCGCTTTGGAAGACGAGGGCGCGGCGCTGGATGAAAACGCGGCGCAGAATCTGTTCACCCCCTTCGCCGACGAGCAACGCGGCCCGGGCTTCGCCGTCGCCCGGCAGATCGCCCGCGAGCACGGCGGCGACCTGCACTACGAAACGCGGGAAGGTTCCGGCCGTCGCTTCGTGCTCTACCTGCCGTGGGAAAAAGCGGAGTCGTAAGGGTTTTAAACTACGATCCAATTAAGAATAAAAAAAAGGCGCGAACCGGGTCCGCGCCTTTCATCGATTAGCGAAGAAGATCAGACGACGACCACCTCGTCGTACTTGCCCCAGAGGGCGCGCAGGGTGTCGCAGATTTCGCCGACGCCGGCGTAGGCCTCGACGCAATCCATGATCGGATAGACCAGGTTGCCGTCGCCCCGGGCGGCTTCGGCCAGCGCGGCCAGCGTCTGTTTAACGCGGTCGTTGTCGCGCTCGGCCTTGACCTTGGTCAGCCGCGCAACCTGCTCGGTTTCCACGCGCGGATCGACGCGCAGCAGTTCCTCGGGCGGCGTTTCGGCCTGCTGGTACTTGTTGACGCCGACGATGATCTTGTGTTTCTTTTCGACGTCCTGCTGCCATTCGTAGGCCTTGTTCTGAATCTCGGTCTGCACGTAGCCGCGCATGATCGCCTGGACCATGCCGCCCAGTTCGTCGATGCGATCCAGGTAGGCGCGGGCCTTGTTTTCCAGGTCGTCGGTCATGCTCTCGATTGCGTAGCTGCCGGCGAGCGGATCGATGAAGTCGGCCACGCCCGCTTCCTCGGCGATGATCTGCTGCGTGCGCAGCGCGATGGTCACCGATTCGGTCGAGGGCAGCGCCAGCGCCTCGTCGAAGCTGTTGGTGTGCAGGCTCTGCGTGCCGCCGAGCACCGCGGCCAGCGCCTGCATCGTCACGCGCACGATGTTGTTTTTCGGTTGCTGCGCGGTGAGCATCGAGCCGGCCGTCTGCGTGTGGAAGCGCACCATCATGGACTTGGGATCCTGCGCGTTGAAGCGTTCCTTCATGATCGCGGCCCACAGGCGCCGCGCGGCGCGGAACTTGGCGACCTCTTCCAGGAAGTTGTTGTGCACGTTGAAGAAGAAGCTGAGGCGGTCGGCGAACCGGTCGACGTCCAGCCCGGCGTCGATCGCCGCCTGCACGTAGGCGATGCCGTCGGCGAGCGTGAAGGCGATTTCCTGCGCCGCGCTCGAACCGGCTTCGCGGATGTGATAGCCGCTGATGCTGATCGTGTTCCACTTGGGCACGACCTGGTTGCAGTAGGCGAAGATGTCGGCGATCAGGCGCATCGACGGCTTGGGCGGAAAGATGTACGTGCCGCGCGCGATGTATTCCTTGAGCACGTCGTTCTGGATCGTGCCGCGCAGCTTAGCCGGTTCGACGCCCTGCTTCTTGCCCAGGGCGATGTACATCGCCAGCAGCACGGCCGCGGGCGAGTTGATCGTCATCGAGGTCGAGACCTTGTCGAGCGGAATGCCGGCGAAGAGCGTTTCCATGTCGGCCAGCGTGTCGATGGCCACGCCGACCTTGCCGACCTCGCCCTTGGACAGCGGCGCGTCGGAGTCGTAGCCCATCTGCGTGGGCAGGTCGAAGGCGACCGACAGACCGCTCTGCCCCTGCGCCAGCAGGTACTTGAAGCGTTCGTTGGTGTCGGCGGCGGTGCCGAAGCCGCTGTACTGGCGCATCGTCCAGAAGCGGCCGCGGTACATCGTGGGCTGCACGCCGCGCGTGAACGGGTACTCGCCGGGGAAGCCCTCGTCGCGCAGGTAGTCGTGCTCGGCGATGTCCGCGGGCGTGTAGAGCCGCTTGATTTCGATGTCGCTGGTCGTGGCGAATGCCTCGCGCCGCTCGGGGAATTTGGCGAGCGTCTTGGCCACGGGTCCGTCGTTCCATAAACTAAGCTGTTCGGATATCTTCTTGGTTGGATCGGACATAATTTGCTCCCACTGCGTGTTCGCAACAAGGCTGTAATGGCCCCCTTTTACAACTTTCCCGCGCGGGCGACAAGGACGTTCGATCGCCAAATAAAATCAGAAGGGCAACCGCCCCAGGTGCGGGTGCAGGCGGAAGAAAAAGCCTTCGACGAACCAGGCGACGTCGTCGGGCGCGAGCGGGGTTTCGCCGCATTCGCCGTCGGGCCAGTGGTTGATGGCCAGCTCGTCCAGCAGCGGCCAGCCCGTGGTGGCGTGGCCGTCGCGGCGGATGACGTCCTCGGCCAGTTGGATGCGCGCGCGCACCTGGTCGGTCAGGTCGAGGAGATTTTCCCCGTTATCGGAAAAGCCGATCAGCCGGTTCTGCTCGCTGAAGGGCAGGCGCACCCAGCTTTGGAATTGCTGTCCCAGCGGCGTGCTGCGCGAGGCTGGGTACAGCCGCCCGCCCATCAACAACCGGAAGCGGATCTGGCGCGGGAACGCCTCGCGAAACTGGCCGGCGAGGAAGGCCGATTCCAACAGCTTGGTGGCGGTGGGCGCGGCGATGAAAATCACATCGGCGCCGGTGGGCATCGGGGCCAGCAGGTTGTTGATTTCGCGGCCCAGGCGATCGACGCGGGCGGCGCGGGCGGCCCGATTGTGCCCGGCGAGGTAGGTTTGCGGCAGGAGGAGGATCATCAACAACGCCAGGAAAACGAGCCGCCGTTTGCGATGTTCCGGCGCGGGCAGCAGGTCGGCCAGCCACAACGTGAGGAACATCAGCGGCGCATAGAACGCGGCGAAGGCGGCGTTGTCGGCGTCGGGCCGCGGCACGTTGAAGGAAATCAAATGCGGCAGCAACGCGAGCAGGGCCAGCGCCGGCCACAGCCATAAACGCGGCCGGGCGCGCGTGAGGTAGATCGCCAACGTCAACGCCCCCGCGCCGATCAGCGCGATGATGTAGAAGCCGATTTTTTCCTGCGCGGCGCCCAGCGAGATGTCGAAGGGCAACGCGGCTGCGCGCAACGTCCAGGCGGCCAGATGCGCCAGGGGCGTCGCGGACCAGCCGCGCAATTGGTTGAGGTAGGGCGTCAGGCCGGTCATCGTGCCCAGGTACAGCAACGGCAACGATCCGCCGAGCAGCGCGGCCAGCGGCGGCAGTATGCGGCTACCCGCCGGACGTTCCCGGGCCGGCAAGGCCGGGGCGAGCGCGATGACGAAGATAACCGCGAGCGCGCCGACCGGATCGGCCGACACGGCCAGGCTGACAGTGATCATCAGCATCAGCAACAAGGCGACCCCGCGCCGGCGCAGGTACAGCACGGTGAAAATGGCGGCGAGCATCGTCAGCCACGCGGCAAGCAGAATCGACAGGCTGGTCAGGCCGAACACCGCGCCCACGGCCGCCGGATGCAGCGCGGCGATCAGCCCGGCGATCAGCCCCGTGCGGCGCTGCGGCGCCCACAGGTGCGCGAGCACGCCGACGCTTGCGGCGACGGCCAGGTGCAGCAGCGTCAGCACAAGCAGCAGGGCGAAGACCGAAGAATCGAAAAAATGAAACAGCGCGGCCAGTGCGGCCAGGCTCAGCGGCAGCATGTTGTTGAGCGCGAAGCCCAGCTCCGGCCCGCCCAGCGTGGTGGCCAGCGGCAGACGGTCGGCGCCCAGATCGGCGATCATCTGTCCGGTGAAGGCGAGAATGAAGTCGGGCGCGTCGGCGAAGCCGATCGGCAATTGGCGCAGCAGGAAAAAGGCGATCATCGCCGCCGCGAACGCGATCGCGCCAAGGCGGCGCAGCGCCGGGGAGTCAACGAGCTTCAGCTTGATCCTCCTCGCGACGCTTGGCCATGCGGCGCGTGGTCGCCCACAGATGGCCGAGGGTTTCCTTCAACCGCGGATGGTCGCGCAGGGCGGAACGGGTCAGCGCCGCGTCGATATCGGCGGTTTCGACGGCGACGTCGTTCAACGGACGCGGGCGGCGAATCGCCGGTTCGCTCGGGGCGATCGGCCCGGTGACGATCCGCAGTTTGGTCACGCGGTCGCTGCCGGTGTGTTTGGCGATCTGTTCGAGGATCACGTCGGTGTGCATGCGCAGATCCTGGCCCCAGACGCTGTCGATCACGCGCACGACCAGCGTGTGGCCGTTGAGGCGGTCGGGGCGGCACACGGCGTTCAGGTGCTGCCCGACAATCTGCGGCCAGAGGGCGAACAGGCGGTGCCGGTCGACCACGCCGGTCAGTTTGAATTTGCGCGCGACGCTCTCGAGCACCTGATCGCTGTTGAGCCAGCCGCGCCGCGCCTGTTTGTCGGCCATGACACCTCCCGTTTCGGCGGGCACATTGTATCATAACCGCCGCGCAAAACGATCGGCCAGAAAAGACTTGCGGCGACCGGACCAGAGGAGTAAAAAAAGCGCGCGAAAGAGGATTGCCTGAGGACAT
>CALBTQ010000185.1 GCA_937967875.1 uncultured Pseudomonadota bacterium | reverse complement strand
ACCGAGATCTACACTCTTTCCCTACACGACGCTCTTCCGATCTCGGGCTGCCCGCCTGGGCGCAACAGACGCTGGTCGAGCATGCGCGCGACCGGCGCGAGCATCTGTACACACCGGCGCAGTGGGAGGCGGCGCAAACGCATGATCCTTACTGGAACGCGGCGCAGCGCGAACTGACGCTCACCGGCAAAATGCACGGTTACATGCGCATGTACTGGGGCAAAAAGTTATTGGAATGGTCTCGTTCGCCCGCCGAGGCCTTCGATTTGGCCGTTTTTCTTAATGATAAGTACGAGTTGGACGGTCGCGACGCCAACGGCTACACCGGCGTGGCCTGGTGCTTGGGCCTGCACGATCGCCCCTGGGCGCGGCGGCCGGTCCTGGGCACGGTGCGCTATATGAACGCCGCCGGGCTCAAACGCAAGTTCGATGCCGATGCCTACGTCGCGAAAGTCGCATCCTTGGAATAAATGCTTAAAGTTCAAAAAGGCACAGAAAACAATAGAGGGGAACGAGGGTGGAAAAGTTGATATTGATTGGAAAAAAATTACCGCCGCTGCCGGAGGAAGTACTTCCAACGGTTCCCGACTGGGAGCATTGCGATCCCTCATTCATTCGGCGGGCGCTCAAAGCGGCGTTGGCCCGACCCGATCATGGCTGGTATGTGCTCGACGGCTCACGGACGATCACGGAGCAGCCGCGGTTGTTTCAAGTGAACGGGAAGGAGTTGGTGGCCTATCGCGCCAATGGCAAGGCGATCGTTGCCGGAAACGCCTGTCCGCATTATGGCGGGCCGTTGGCCTCCGGGCATACGCATAACGGCAAGCTCGTCTGTCCCTGGCATGGATTGCAATTGGACGAAAGCGGACACCGGCACTGGCAACCGCTGCCGGTGCATGACGACGGCGTGCTGACCTGGGTAAAACTCAACTCTGCGGCGGGCGCGACCGAGCGGCCCGTATTGCCGCCGCGGCCGACAAATTTCATTGATGCGGTTATTCGCCATGAAGGCGATTGCGAAGCGAGCGATGTGATCGCCAACCGGCTCGATCCATGGCACGGAGCGTATTATCACCCGCATACGTTTGCGCGGTTGGTGGTGACCAAAATCGATATCGAGGAACTGCGGGTGCGGGTGGCTTACCGCGTCTGGCGGCGTTGGTGTGTGGAAGTGGACGCCACGTTTCATGCGCCCGATCCGCGCACGATCGTGATGACGATCGTCGACGGCGAGGGCGTGGGATCGGTCGTGGAGACCCACAGCACGCCGATCGCGCCGGGACGCAGCGCGGTAATCGAAGCCACGTTGGCTTCTTCGGATCGCCCTGGATTTGCCAGGGCGCAAATGGTCGCCTGGCTGGTGCGTGCTTTCATGAGACGGGCGGCCCGGCGGTTATGGGTCGAAGATCTGGCTTATGCGGAAAGGCAACGCCGGCTCCGGGAAGGACTCGTCGATTCTTAAGCGCGTAACGCCGGTTTCGCCTTGAACAATCCGCGCAACGGTACGCTGTAAAGGTCTTCGCTGCGTACGTTCCAATCGGCGAGCAAGCGATTGGCGGCCAGGATGCCGGTGGTTACCGCTTTTTCCATCAATGCCGAAGGTATGGGGGCCTGGACGAAATCGCCGGCTAGTGCGACGCCCGGCAACGGCGTGGCGACCGTTGGCCGAGAGGCGAATCCGCCGGGCGCAAAGGCCGGACAATCCTGCCGCCAGAGGAAACGCTCGGCGCAAATTTTCTTTTCTTTCGTTTCCGGGTACAGCAGATGCAAACGATCAAGGAAAAATCGTTTGATTTCTTCCTCGTTCGTTCCCTCCGGCACGGCATAAGCGTGGATCTCGATGACTGAACCGCCGTGACGCAGCGCCCACCGGCGACTTTCTCCTTCAAATAACTCATAAACGGAAATGTTGTCGATCATCCCCAAACCGGCTGTGCCGACGAAGGGGGAACGATCGGGATTGACAGGTTTGTCAAGCCAGATGCGCCAGACGGCGAAGGGCAGAGTCAACGAGAGCCCGGCCACAGCCGCCCGCCAGGTTTCGTCGGCAAGGTCCGGCGAATCTCGTACGATCGCCTGCAGTGCGGGCACGGTGACCGCCAAGACGACTCCGTCGGCATCGACCGGCTCAACGTTTTTCGCCGATATTCGCCAGCCAGCTTCACGTTTTTCGATTTTTTCGGCGGCGGTATTCAGGCGAAGTTGCACACCCAAGCCGGTGAGGTAGCGCGCAAACGGCCGCCACAGCGAATCGGAAAACGGTTCCAGCAAAACGTCGAAAATCAGTCCTTCGGGATTTCCCAGGAAATAAAAGTGAAACATCATCAACAGCTCGCCGGCCGACATTTTGTCTTCGGGATTGAAAAAGGAATGGGAAAACACATCGAACAACATGCGAGATCGGAAGAGCACACGTCTGAACTCCAGTCACCGAATACGATCTC
>CALBTQ010000184.1 GCA_937967875.1 uncultured Pseudomonadota bacterium | reverse complement strand
GTAAGCGACACGTATGTACGCTTCCTCCAAGCCCATCGTGAATTTACCGTCGTCGTCGGAGGCGGCTTCGGTCATCACCTTGAAGCTCAGCCAATCGAAATAGGCGCTGCCGGCCACGCCCAGTTGCGCCTTGTTGAGGCGGAATCCGCGCTGTTCGTCGGGGGAACCGGGATATTCGACGACCTCGTCGTAGGGCATCTGGTTCCACGGCGTAAAACCCAGCAGCACCGAGCCGGTCAGGCGAATGCCGTTGTAGACGTGCTTGGCGTACACGCCGATCAGTTCCTGATAGGTTTCCTCGTCGATTACGCCGTAGGTATACAACAACGTCAGCAGATCCATGTCCGCCATTTCCGTATCGTCCTCGGCCCAGGGGTCGGCGCTCAAGTTCAGCGCCTGCGCCGTGCCGGGCAGCAACAATCCCAGCAGCAGCAACACACATAGCGTACGAGTGCTCACCGTACAGCCTCCTTCTATTGCCGGGGCGCGAACTTGATGCGTTCGACCGTCACCGGCAGGATTTCATCGATCGTATACAGCACCGGCGCCAGTTCGCCGGACAGGTAATGCGCAAACAGATCTTGAAAATGCGGGGAGTCATACCGCTCGCTTTGCCCGCCGGGCAGCACGGCCCACGACTCGAAGCGGTCGCCGTCGATTTCCATCACCATGCGACCGGCGGGCGCATGCGCGACTTGATAGTCTTCGGTCAGCCCGTAGCTGTTGGCGACGTTGACAGTGAAGTTGCCGCCGTCGGCCGCAGCCGGCCCGAGGATCGGCGAGATCAGATCGGGCACGGTAAAACCTTCGAAGATCAGCCCGAACTCGGCGGTGTGCAGCCGACCCCAGGTCCACTCGGCCATCTCCGGACCCAGTTCCAGCGAGAGATAATCGATCGCCGCGCGCCAGGCGGCGAGTAAAATTTCCTCGCGCGTTTCGACCCGGGCCGTCTCCACATCGTCGAACCACGCCGCGCCGCGATGGGTCGAGGCTTCGTCGTTGAGCAGATTGAGCAGCGCGCGCGCTTCGAACTGCGGGCCGCTTTCGCTTTCCTCGCCGGGCAGATCCACATGGGCCGCCGCGAACTCGTCGCCGAAGATCATCGCCGCGGCGTGTCCGAACCAGACGTGAAACAGCGTGGCGGCCACCGAATTTCGTTTCGTCGTTTCGTCGATCAACTCCGGCCGGAAGCGGTCGGGTTCACCGGCGTGTGTCGTGTAGTTCCAGGCGGTCAGATAATCGAGCGCGCCCTGCATGACATAATCGACCAGATCGGGCCGCGCCTGCGCGGCGGCCAACAAATACGGTACGGCGCGCCGGGCCAACAGGCTGATGTTGTCGGCCTGGAAGCGGCGCATGTCTTCGAGCGTCAAGGCGTGCGGATCGGCCATGCCGTCGCGCCCGGCAAGCAGGTCGACGATACGCCCCGCGCGATAGCCGATGTCCAGGGAGAAGTAATAGTAGTAGGTCTCGTCGGTCGGATCGTTGTTGCGTAACGCGCCGTAAATGTCGTTGTTGGCCGTCGCTACGTAACCCGCCGCCGGATCGACCAGCCGCGCCAGATCCTGGTCCGGCGTTGCCGCGCCCCATTCGGCCGTGCCTGTGCCGGGCAGAGGCAGATAGGGCGGACGCTTGCGCCAGTTCTGCCGCTGCGGCAGTTCGGCCGCCGCCACGTAACCCACACGGCCGTCGCGATCGGCCACCAGCCAGTTGTAGGGACCGCGCCGATATTGCGCCAACGCGGCCAGGCCTTCTTCCACGTCGGTTGCGGTAAGCACATCGATGAACGCGTTCATTTCGTCGCCCGCCTCCGCGCCGGTCCAGCGCAAGCTGATGCAGCGGCCTTTTTTGCAGGAGCCGGGGACGATCGGTCCGTGATGCGGCACGATGCGGATCGGCAAGCGGCGCGCCTCGTGCGTGCCGTCGAGGGTGATGTTGAACATCTCCTGCGCCGGTTCCGCACGGTGCAGGGGCACCGATTCGCCGTCGAACAGCACCGCCTCATCGTTGGCGGGGTCCAGTTCCTCGACGTAAGCGTCGTAGGTGTCGTAACCGGCGGACGTGCCCGCCCAGCCGATGTGATCGTTGTGGCCGATTTGTGCGCCGGGTGCGCCGGGGAAGCTCAGGCCGGCGAAGGAGATCGTGCCGTCGCCCAGCGTT
>CALBTQ010000183.1 GCA_937967875.1 uncultured Pseudomonadota bacterium | reverse complement strand
GATCGACATTGCCGAACGGAAAATGACTACCGACGAGCGCAACGGCATGGCCGACAACGATTACCGCGCAAACGAGGAAACGCTGGAGATCAACTTGACCGACTGGCGGATCCTGCAAACAGCCACCGGCTTGTCGTTGCGCATGCAGGGAAACAACGCATTGATCCACCTCAACCTGATCGGCGATAAACCGCCGGTGCGCCAAGGGCAGGAGGGTTACACCTGGCGCGGCGAAGATCTACCGCCGGCCTACGTGCTCAGTTGGCCGCGCCTGACGGTGGAAGGATCGTTGATTTTCAACGCCGCGGTGCATCCGGTAACCGGACAGGCGTGGTTGGAGCGCGAATACACCAGCTACCTTCCCTCATCCCGTCTAAGCAGTTGGGATCGACTCGTGTTGATGCTGGACAATCATCACAATCTCATTTTATGGGATGCACGTTGCGGCGGCGAACGACGCTGCGCGTCGATTCCCGCCACGCTTATTTCACCGGACGGTCTGATCACGCAGATCCCGGCCGAGCAGGTGTTGATCAATCCGAGCGAATCCTGGACCAGTCCGGACACGGACGCCAAATATTACGTCGAATGGCAAGTCAAGCTCGAAGATTATGATGCGGCGCTGCTTGTGTCGGCGTATCTGCCTAACGCCGAGCTGACCTACGGTCGGGGCGCCGTGCACGTCTGGACCTCGCCGGTGCATGTGGCCGGCCGTTGGGGCGCCCAGGCGGTGCAGGGCGAAGGATACGGCGAGATCAGCGGCATGGTCGAGCCACTCGAACGTCGTTACTGAACAAGGAGAAAGTTGTGCGGCATTTTGACCTGGATGACATCTACGCTTTCGGTCCGTTGACCGAGCGCGTGAAGGAACTCGCCGGGGCGAGCATTCGCCACGCGGTCGGCGCGGACGCGAAAATCGATCTGGAAGACAATACGCTCGAAACATTGCATCACGGCCGCCAGACGATTCTCCGTCGCCGGCTGCTGTGGACCGCCGCGCAAAACGGATCCGCCTTGAAGGTCGAGATGCTGCTGAACCGCTTTCTCAATCCCAACGAAGCCTCGGTGAACAATACACTGCGCCTGACCGTCAAACCCGTTTCGCGCCTGGCGGTGATCGCGCGCGTGCTCTTGGTCTCCATTTTGCCGCTGACCGGATTGATCGGCGGCCTGTTGTTGTGGCGGTTTCTGCAATTCGACACCGGCATGACCGCCACGCCCTGGGCGATCACCGGCGCGATTCTGGGCGCGGTCGTTGCGGTCGCCGCCCTGCCGTTCTGGACGAATCGCCTCGGCGCGCTGCTCGAAGGACGTAAGGCGATCAACGCTCCCGCAAACCGTCAGCGGTTGAATGACGAACTGGCGCGCGAACTCGAGGCGCTCATCAGCGCCCAGCCGGCTTCGCCCGACGAGGAAGCCAGCGAAGCGCTTCCCGCCGATCCCGCCGATTTGGCCAGGTATGCCCATGCTCTGTTGACCGATCCGGACGCCACGATCGTCGCCTATGGCCTGTATGATCCGAAGCGACGCACAACCATCGCGGCCGCGTTTGCCCAATGTTTCAGCGAAGCCGCCCAATACCGGGTCTATCAACAATCCTTATCCGACCTGAATGGTCCGCAATGAACCGAACCCGGCTCGTACATCGAACGGCGATTGTGACGGCTCGTCCCACAAGGAGTAAAAAGCTTCTTTCGACATAACTAACGAAAAATTATCAATTTATTGTCGAATTGTGCCGAATTGTATATTATCGGGAATAAAAAGAGGGCGACCTCCCATTTGAATGGTTGCGATTGATTGATAAAGTAACGTATACTGACTTTTTAAGATTGGTGCGGACAACGATTCTTCTCGTGAGTATATGCAGAGATGGCGGTTAATTGCCCATTTTGCCGATATCCGAATTTCGCCGACGCGAAGAAATGTCGGCGTTGCGGCAAAGAACTGCCCCATGTCTGCCCCGAATGCCAGCATCCGCTGCCGCTGGATGCGAAGTTCTGCTCCAAGTGCGGCTTCATCTTCGAGCAGGATAAAATCGACGTCACCGCCTACAAAACCAAAAGCCTGCGTTCGCGCACCTTCGAGGAAGAGCGCGATCAGATGTTCCGCGAGGAACGCAGCGACCAAAGCGTCGGTTTCAAACCCAAGGTGCATCGGCTGAAAAAGTGCCCCGAGTGCTGGCACAACATCAGCGAGGAAGCGACCTTCTGCACCTACTGCGGCACGCAATTCACCGAAGAACTGACCAAGGAAACGCCGCCGACGCCCAGCGTCAGCGTGCGTCAGCCGGGCACGAAAAAAGCCCAACCACCCGCTCCGGGCGCTGTCGCCAAACCGGGCGCCGCACCGGCCGCGAAAAAACCGGCGGAGACTCCGGCGTCCACACCGGGCGCCACGCCGGGCCCCGCGAAAAAACCCGGGGAAGCTTCGCCGGTTAAACCGGCCGGCGCCGCAGCGGCGGCTAAGCCCAAACCGGTTAAAGCGGAGACCAAACCCAAACCGAAAAAGCCGCCCATGCCCGTGGCCAAAACGCCGCTGCCGGGCGACATCAAGCTCAATCCACCGAAGACGGCGGAACTGGGCATCAAAATGATCAAAGTGCCCGCCGGCGCCTTCTCCCTGCCTTCGCATAACGGCAAGGCGATCGCCACCAAGGGCTTTTATCTGTCACAAGTGCCGATCACCTGCACGCAATACCAAAAATTCTGTCAGGCGACCGGCTACCCCGCGCCGCTCGATTGGCTCGAAGAAGCGCCCCTGCCCGACAAGGAAGAGCATCCGGTGATCATGATTTCGATCAAGGATGCGCTCGCCTTCTGCCAATGGGCCGGCTTCCGGTTGCCCACGACGATCGAGTGGGCGGTTGCGTTTTGCGGGCAGGAACCGCATCGGTATCCGTGGGGCGACGATCCGCAGCAGGTGCCGGTAAACGTGGACGCGGCCAAGCACCTGACCACCGAACCGGTAATGGACAAAACCGCCGACGCCGGGCCCTACGGGCATCACGGCCTAGTGGGCAACATTCGCCAGTGGGTGTTCGATCCGCCGGCCAAAGGCGGCATCCTCACGCCGGAAAAAATCGCCGAAGGCAAGTTCGGCCTCGCCGGCGCGAGTTGGCTCGATCCGGTGTGGCTCGCCGAATACGGGCGGGTCGATTACAGATCGGAAGAGCACACGTCTGAACTCCAGTCACCGAATACGATCT
>CALBTQ010000182.1 GCA_937967875.1 uncultured Pseudomonadota bacterium | reverse complement strand
CAGCACCAGCAAAAAGCTGGGCGCGAGCAGAAGCAGCGATAGCCGGCGTTCGCGGCCCGATTCCTTCACGATTATTCTCCGCGCAGCCCGGAGTCCTTGGCGGCGGCTTCGAGCGCCGCGGCGGTTTTATCCACCTCGCCGCCGTTGACGAACACGTTTAGCTGGTTGTTGAGGGCGATCACGAAATTTTCGTTGGTCGCCGAACCGTGCGCGCAACTGGGCACGAGTTGGTTGGCGGCGAAGTCGGCCATGTTCGCCTTGGCCACTTCGTCGAACTGGTCGGTCGGTACGTCGATGCGCGCGGGGATCGAGCCCTTCTTCAAATTGAAGTTCACCTGGCCCTCGATCGAGGCGACCACGCGCAGGAATTCGATAGTCAATTCGGGATTGGGCGCCTTGGCCGGCAGGCCGAAGGTGTCGGTGACGACGATGAAGGTGCCCACGGTGCCGGGCGTGGGGGCCGCGCCGAACTCGACGCCGGGTTTCTGGCCCTGGCTCAGGAAGAAGCCCTTGGCCCAATCGCCCATGACGGTCATCGCCGCTTTGCCTTGGCTGACCATGCCGCACGCCTGATCCCAGGTCAACGTGCTGTGATCGGTGTTGGCGTAGGCGACCAGTTTTTCCAGCGTGGACAGGGCTTCCATGACCTTGGGATCGTCCCAGGCGATTTTGCCGGCAAACAGATCGTTGTAGAAATCCACGCCGCCGACGGCGACCAGCAGGTTTTCGAACAGGTGGGTTACCGGCCAACTATTGCGCGAGGCGAGGGCGATGGGCGTGATGCCGGCCTGCTTGAGTTTGGCGCAGGCGGCCAGCCACTCGTCGAGCGTCTTGGGCACTTCGATGCCGTTGTCCTGGAAGATTTTCACGTTGTACCACAGGTTGTTGCTGCGGTGGATGTTGGCGGGCACGGCGTAGATCAGGCCGTTGCTGCTGACCATGTCCAGCAACTGGGCGGGGAATTTGCTGCCCAGGTTGTCTTCGTTGAACAGCGCGGTGATCGAGGCCATGTACTGCGCCTTGACCCAGGTGTCGATCAACTCCGCGCCGCCGTGCACCTGGAAGGTGCCGGGAGCGTCGCCGCCGAGCATTCGCGTTTTAAGCACCGCCTTGGCGTTGGTGCCCGCGCCGCCGGCCACGGCCGCATTGACGACTTTCGCGTTCGGGTTTTTCGCCTCGTACAATTTAATTAATTCGTTTAGGCCGTCGGCTTCGCCGCCCGCCGTCCACCAGGAAAAGATGGTCAGTTCCTGCGGAGCCGCCTGATCGGCCTGGTCTTTTTTGCCTTTGCCGGAGCAGCCCGGGAGGCATAAACCGATGATCGCCACCGCGAGCAAAAGAATCATCCACGTGTGCCGCATTGCCGTTCTCCTTGCTTCACGCGCCGGCGGGCGGCGCGAGCGTTAAATTTCTGCCGGTTTTGCCGTCGAACAGATGCACCTTGGCCAGGTCGATGTACAGCGACAACGGCTGGTGCAAAAAGGCTTTGGTTTCCAGGTCGATCACCACGCTCAGCAGATGCTTGCCGGCGCGGGCGTAGACGACCGACGAGGCTCCGA
The DNA here is from genome assembly GCA_937967875.1 of uncultured Pseudomonadota bacterium. Classification (GTDB taxonomy): domain Bacteria; phylum Lernaellota; class Lernaellaia; order Lernaellales; family Lernaellaceae; genus CALBTQ01. The sequence goes on along the minus strand of CALBTQ010000182.1, from coordinate 3,739 downwards.
GCTCCTCGATGATCTCCACCGTGGCGGGCACGACGACCTCCGGGCGGTCGTGTTTCTTGACGCACAGGTGCTCGGGGCGCACGCCGACGGTCACCGGTGCGCCGGTCGGCTCGGTCACGTGCGCGGGAACGGGAATCTTGAAGGATGAGCACGATGCCCACCGTTGTCCGTCTTCCTCGACGATCTGCGCGGGGATGAAGTTCATTGTCGGGCTGCCGATGAAGCCGGCGACGAACTGGTTGGCCGGCCGGTTGTACACCTCGTTGGGCCGCGCCGCCTGTTGCAGCACGCCGCGATCGAGCACGACGATCCGGTCGGCGAGCGTCATCGCCTCGACCTGGTCGTGGGTGACGTAGACGATGGTCGTGGCCACCTTCTGGTGCAGGCGCTGGATTTCCAGGCGCATTTGCACGCGCAGCTTGGCGTCGAGGTTCGACAGCGGTTCGTCGAACAAAAACACCTTGGGTTTGCGCACGATCGCCCGGCCCATCGCCACGCGCTGGCGCTGACCGCCGGACAACTCGGCCGGCTTGCGCTTGAGCAGATCCTGAATTTCCAGAATGGTCGCCGCTTCCCGCACGCGCCGGTCGATGTCGTCCTTTTTATACCCGCGCATCTTCAATCCAAAGGCCATGTTTTTGAAAACGTTCATGTGCGGGTACAGCGCGTAATTCTGGAAGACCATGGCGATGTTGCGGTCCTTGGGCGGTTTGTTGACGACCGATTCGTCGTCGATGGCGATGTCGCCGCCGCTGACGGACTCCAAGCCGGCGAGCATGCGCAGCAGGGTCGACTTGCCGCAGCCGGACGGGCCGACGAGCACGAGAAATTCCTTGTCGGCGATGTCCAGGTCGAACTCGGGAATGACGACCGTGTCGTCGAACCGCTTATGCACGCTGAGAAACGAAACTTTCGCCATGACGTTTCCTAGAAGTGAATCAGCATGTTGGCTTGCCCGTGATATTGCGGGTCTTTGGCCTTGCCGTCAATTTCGTTTTTGAGCAACGCGCCCGCGCCGCCGGGCCACAGGCCGCCGCCCAGGGCGGTGAACTGCACGTGATTTTCGTACAGGTGATAGGTCAGGCCCAGGTCGCCTTCGTAGCCCAGGGTGCGCTCGTCGTCGAGGTTGTCGCCGTCCAACGCGGCGCCGTAACCGAAGATGCCGAACACTTCGAGCGACTCGGCGGCGTGCACGGAAAACTGCTCGCTGGCGACGAACAGACCGGCGCGTTGCGCGGCGGCGTATTCATCGAGGTTGTTGTACTGATCCAACAGCCAGTTCTCGGTGAGCAGCAGCGTGGGCGAAGAGGATTTGCCCGAGTAAACGTAACCGGTGTCCAGCGTGTCGTTGCGGTCGCCGTCGTCGGAGGTGAGCAGCAGCGCGTCGGTGTAGAACGAGACGCGCTTGACCGGCACGAACAGGCTGAGTTCCGCCGCGCCGGACATCAGGTCGAGGTCCTCGTTGTTGGGGCCGGCCTGTTTGTAGGTGCCCCACTGGAAGGCGAGGTCGGCCGCGACCATCGCGCCGCCGCCGAGGAAATAGGCCATGCGCAGGCACGGATTGAACAATGTCTTTTCGCGGTTGATTTCGCTGTTGTCGAACAACGCGTAAAAGCCCGGGAAGAAAAAGGCGTCGTAGCCGGAGCGGAATTCGCCGCGCAGAGCGAGCAGGAAGATATCCTGTTCGAAGTTGTTCTGTTGCAGTTCGCTGGCGGCCGTTTGCGCGCCGGTCGTTTCGTAGATCGCGTCGGGGAACTGGCCGACGGTGAATTCGATTTTGTTCTTCTTCATTTCGTAGAACATCGTCGCCGCGCCCATGTAACGGTCGACGAACATGCGTGTCGGGTCGACGATGTGCTGGTAGCCGGCGCGCACGCCGAAGGAACTGTTGAACATCACCTGGCCCCAGATTTCGCGGTGCTGCAGGACCTGCACGCTGTCGTCGTCGGGGTCGTTTTGTTCGGCGTCGTTGCGGCTCCAGAGATTTTCGCCGATGCGCGCGCCGTAGCGCAGCGTGACCTGTTCGATCGGCTGCCAGTCCAGCGTCGGTTCGAAGATCGTCGCGAAGTAGCCGATCGACTGGCCGTATTCGTCGTACAGCGGCTCGCTGCGGTCGAAGTCGGCGTCGTTCTGGTACAGGAAAAAGGTCTGCAGGCGCAGGTCGATCGACGGCAGGTTTTTCGGCTCGATCTTGTTTTCCGCCGCGGCGGCCGTGAGTGTCATCATCAGGATGGCGATCGCCAGGATCGCGAATTTCAAGCTACGCGCGTTCATCAGTTGCCCTCCAACATCTGGTCGCCGTTGAAGAAGAAGTTCCACTCGCTGTCGCCGTAGTCCGCCCAGGGCGGCCGGATGCGCATGGTGTGTTGCACATCCGGATCGTCGTCGGCCGGATACCAGTACAGAATCTGGCGGACCGGATCGTAGGTGCAGCGACCGTCGGAGACGTACACGTAAAAGCCGTCGGGATACTTGCTGCGCGGCACGGTGACTTCGGTAGGCGCGGATGTCTCCAGGCCCTCCATGGTCATGATGAATTCCTTGATCGGCGTGGGCACGCCGGGCTTGGGTTCGTAATAGCCCAGCGGCGAATTGTACTTGTAGGAGACCAGGCGGCCGGAGGTGAAGCGCGGCGTGACGCGCACGTAGGCGTCGGTGGCGCGCGGGGTCATGTTCGGGCCGAGGATCGAGAAGTCTTCCTTGTTCCAGCCGTCGCCGTAGGCGGGCGTGTTTTCCGGCGAGTAGGTCCAGATGGTGCGGTTGACCAGGTTTTCTTCGAGCACGTCGTAGTAGTTGTCGATGATGTAGGCCGGTACGATGTAGTCGGTGGCTTCGGCTTTTTCGACGCCGCCGAGGTTGAAGTAGGTGCCGAACTCGCCGAGGATCACCGGCGGGTTGCCCAGGCTGAAAGCCGAGAGGCTGATCGCGTCGAGGATGCCCACGGTGTAGTCGCGCAACTGAATTTCGTCGATGGTGAAATCACGCGGGTCGGGGTTGGGCGCCAGCCCTAGCACCGAGTACACGTCGGTGTAGAAGTGCGGCGCGAAGGCGATCTGGTCGATGCCCTCGGGCGCGAGCATCGGGGTGATCAGCGCGCCGAAGATGCCCTCCTCGTCGCTCATGCCCAGCGAGGATTCGACGATGACGATCGCCTCGGGATCCTCCTGCTGAATCGCCGCGCCCACCTTGGCGAAGAACGGCTGCAGGTAGTTGCGGTTGAAGTTCGCGTTGAGCGCGAGGGCCGCGAGGATGTCGGGTTTGTGCGGATCGTTGTCGGCCGCGTCCAGCGGCAGGCCCGCTTCCTCGAACTCGGCGGGCGTGCGCGGCAACGAAGCGTCGTTGAGTAGAATTTCGCGCCACTGGTTGACGATGTTGAGCGGCAGGCCGCGGCGCAACGGCTCGGCCAGCGCGAGGTCGACGCAATCCTCCACCTGTTGCTGGGTCAGCGTGCCGCTGGGGTCGGACTTCGCCTCCTGGTAGAGCAGGGCGTAGAGCGTGAAGGCGATGTAGAGCCCGAGCGGTTCGTTAATAATGTCGTAGCCGATGACGTTCGGGTAATCCTTGACGCGCTGGACGACCTGCAGCCAGGCGTTGGTGAAGCTGTCCTGCAGGTAGTCTTGGATGTTCTTGCCGTCCACGTAGTAATTCGGATAGACGCTGGCCCCGGCGAAGAACGTCGCGAAGCTGCGGCCCACAGATCGGAAGAGCACACGTCTGAACTCCAGTCACCGAATACGAT
>CALBTQ010000181.1 GCA_937967875.1 uncultured Pseudomonadota bacterium | reverse complement strand
AGATCGTATTCGGTGACTGGAGTTCAGACGTGTGCTCTTCCGATCTGCTATTGATCTGCGCCCTGCGGGCTTGAAGATCCGCGCCGAAAATCATTTCAAGGTTGTTCTACTTTATCTGGTTTTTCTCGGGACATCCTGAGCCTTGTGGCGGGATGACGCTGTTTTGCGAGCTATTGAACGCTATGTTCGGGAAATCGGCTTCACCCATGAATTGTTTGTAAAGGCATTCCCCGCGATTGCCCGGATCGGATTTTCGTTTATCCCCTACCGCGCCAGCGCTTTGATGTCGCTCGCGCCGCGGGGCAGGGGCATGGCGCCGATGAACCCCGGTGAGCCCGGATATCCCGGATAGCCGTGATACCCCGGCTGGCCCGGATACCCGCGGTAGGGTCGGCAATTGAAGTGCACCAGCCGGTTGTCGCTGTAGATCGTGCCCAGGTAGTCGCCGTCGACGTCCAGCACGTCCGGCTCATCCCACGGCAGCCAGCCGATCCACACCCCGCGCGTGTTGAACACGAACCGGTCTTTCCGGTAGGCGATCCACTTGCCTTTGGAATCGAAGAGGTATTGGGTTTCCATTGTCTTTCCCCGCACAGTTCGCCGACAAGGGCAGGTCAACGTGAGCTTGGGGAGCGTGAGCTTTTTTGCCTGGTCGGCAAAAATTTTTATCTACCACCTATTTACCATTAATTTAATTGCCGGGTAATCGAAAAATGCGTGGATGGCGTTCAGCCGCGCTTGACACCCCCGGCGGTGCGGGCCACGATTTCCCGGCATTGCCGACAGTTGGAGAACCTTTATGCGTCCGGCCGGTTCGCTCATCGTTTTGCTGCTCGTGTTGTTGTGTGCGCCCGTGTGGGCGCAGGCGCAGGACGAGACGACCGAGGGCGGCGATCTGCCCGAGGTGACCGTCACCGCGCGGCGGCTGAACGAATCGACCGACGACCCGCCGGCCTTCGTCGAAATCATCGAGATGGACGATTACGCCGGGCGCCTGGTGTCCACCGACGAGGTGCTGCGCCGGGCGGCGGGCGTAAACGTCACGCGTCTGGGCGGCCTGGGCGCGACGGCCACGGTGTCGATTCGCGGCGCGGCGAGCCGGCAGGTGGTTGTGTTGGTCGACGGCGTGCGGTTGAACACGGCAGCCGGCGGCGGCGTCGACCTGGGCGCGATTCCGCCCGAGCAGATCGAGCGCATCGAGATCATCCGCGGCGGCGATTCGGCCTACTACGGCGAGGGCGCGATCGGCGGGGTGATCAACATCGTCACGCGCAAACCCGACGGCGCGGCGCGCCACACGGCGGCGATCACGCACGGCTCGTTCAACACCTGGCGGTTGGCCGCTTCGCGCGGCGACGGCGGCGAGCGCTGGCGCACCTTCGTTTCCGGCGCGTATCTGCACAGCGACGGCGACTATCGCTTCACCAACAACCGCGGCACCGAACTGGACGACAGCGACGATTTCCAGGACGTGCGCGTCAACAACGAGCTCGATTCGCGCAGCCTGTTGGTCAAGGTCGCCGGCGAGCCGACCGACGCGCTGAGCCTTGCCGCGCAAAACGACCTGTATGCCTCCGATGCCGGCGTGCCGGGGATGGTCACCTTTCCCTCGCCGCACGTGCACGAGCGTCTGCTGCGCGACATCGCCTCCGCCTCGGCGGCCTATACCGGCCTCGGGCTGCCCGGCCTGAGTTTGCGTACGCGCCTGGCCAATCGTTACGAACGTTCGCGCTACCGCGACGAATACGGCGAGCAGACCGGCGTGCCCTTCGTCAGCGAACGCGTCGAGCTTGAACCGCAGATCGAACCCAGCCTGCAATACGTGTGGGGCGCGCATCAACTCTGGACGCTCGACGGTCTGTACCGCCACACGCGGCTGGACGACGAGATGTTCGACGATCCGACCCGCGACACCTACGCCGTCGCCCTGCGCGACCAGGTGCTGCTGTGGTCGGGCCGGGTGACGCTGGTGGGCGCGCTGCGCTACGACGACGTGTCCGACGCCGGCGACCAACTCAGCCCCAAGGGCGGGCTGGCGTTGAAACCGTGGACGTGGTTGACGCTCAAGGGCAACGTCGGCCGCTCGTTTCGCGCGCCGAGCTTCAGCGAACTGTATTTCCAACACGGCTACGTCGAGGGCAATCCGGACTTAAAACCCGAGCGCGCTACGCACCTGGACGCCGGCGGGCAGACGATCTTCCCCTGGCTGTCGTTCGAGGGGGCGTATTTCCGCAGCGAGGTGCGCGATCTGATCGAATACGTGCTGGTTGGCGGCTTTCGTTACAAACCGTTCAACGTCGGTCGCGCACGGCTGGAGGGCATGGAGCTTTCCGCGCGGCTCACGCCGGTCGATTGGCTGACCGCGAGCGGCGCGTACACGCTGACCCACGCCGTCGACGAAAACGCCGGCGACGACCGCCAGATTCCCGGCCGGCCGCGCCACTCCGCTTCGGCGCGGTTGGAAACGCACGCGGACATCTTCGCGCCGTTCGTCGAGTACGATTACGCTGCCGGCAATTACCTGACCGCCGCCAACACGAAGATGCTCGACGAGCGCCACGTGCTCAACGCCGGCTTGTTGATTGTCCCCGAGGCGCAAACGCGCTTGGGCGTGGAGATGAAAAACGCGACCGACGAGCGGATCGTCGACGTGCGCAACTTCCCGCTGCCCGGCCGGGCGATGTACCTGACCTTCGAGCGCTCGTTTTAATTTGATTCGGCGCGTACGTTGCGGAAGAGCAGATCCATGAAATGATCGGTGCGCCGGCGCAGTTCGTCCGGCGAGACTTCCTTGTGCGTGATCCACTCGTGCCACATCAGGTGACCCCAGGCGTGGGTCATGTCGACAAGGATCTTGGCGTCGACGTCGGGGCGGATCGAGCCTTTTTCGATGCCCAGGTCGACCCAGTGCGACAGTTCGGCCTTGAACTGATCGATATGCGGCGTGATGTACTCGTCGACGCGTCGACCCAGATGCGGATGCCGCATGGCCATGGCGAAAAATTCGATTTCCATGGCGTAGGCGCCCGGGTCCTCGCGCACGGTGGGAATCAGGTCGTGCAAGGCCCGCCGCAGAATCTCGACCGGATCCTCGCAGGCCGACAGCGCCAGGCGGATGCGTTCGAAGTCGCTGTCGAAGCGCCGCTGCATGATCAGAAACGCCAGATCCAGTTTGTTGTCGGCCACCTGGTAGAGCGTGCCCTTGCTGACGCGCGCTTTTTTGGCGACGACGTCCAGGCGCATGCCCTCGAAGCCTTTTTCGATCCACAGTTGCATCGCCGTGTCGAGAATGATCTCGCGGCGATCTTCCGGATTTCGCGTTTTGGGGCTCATCGGCCTCTCCCAGCGGACGATTATTTCTGGCTGTCTTTTTTGCTTCTGGCTTTCAATAGATTCAAATCGAGCGGCCCTTGCTCCCGGGTATTGAACAGCACCACCCGCGCCTTGTTGATCACTTCTTCCATTCGTTTCATGTATAGGTTGAGCCGGGTCACTTCGCGCGCCTGCCGATATTCGGCGAGGATGGACATGTACCGCTCCGCGTCGCCCTGCGCTTTTTTGACGCGTTCCTCGCTCGCCGATTCGGCGTCGCGCTGCAGCCGTTCGGCTTCGCCCCGCGCCTGGGCCAGATTGCGCCGATACTCCGCCTGCGCCACGTTCACCTTTTTCGCCTTTTCGGATTTGGCGTCGGCCACCCGCCGGAAACTGGCGGCCGCTTCCCGCGGCGGTTTGACCGCCACGATGGTGGTCGACAGCACGGTCAGGCCCGAGGTGTATTCGTCGAGTTTGTGTTGCGCCAGCGTGCGCAGATCGATTTGAATTTTACTTTTTCCCGTGGTCAGAATTTCATCCACCGGCATGCGCGCGGTCAGTTCGGTCATCGATGAGGTGACCACCAGCCGCATGACTTCCTCCCAGCTTTCCGCGCCGATCAAAAACGGGCCGAAGTTGCCGATCTTGTATTGCAGCGCCACGTCCAATTCGATGATGTTCTCGTCGCCGGTGATCATGCTGACCGTCTCGCGCCACTGGCCGGCGAGGTTCGTCCGCCGCACCTCGGAGGTGTTCATCAATTGCACGCGCTGCAACGGGGCGGGCAGCTTGAAGTGAATGCCCGGCTCGATGTTGTCGTCTATCAACCGGCCCAGGAAAAACAGCGCGCCGGTCTGGTTCACCGGCACGGTGTACACGCCCGAGAGCAGCGTCAGCAGCAGCGCCAGGGCGATCAACGACAGCGCGACGGACTTGCGCCGGCGTCGCCACAGGCGCACCGCCCGCTGAATCAGTTGCACGTCGAGGCTGACGTCGTCGCGGCTCACGGAGCCCCCTTGTCGATCATTTTCCACAATTCCGAATCGCTGCGCAGAATGAGGGTCGTATTCGGATCGATGATCTTGTTGTACGCTTCCAGCGTGCGCAGGAAACGATAGAATTCCGGATCGGCGCGGTAAGCGGCGCCGTAGATTTTAATCGCCTCGGCCTCGCCGCGCCCGCGAATGATCTCCGCTTCGCGATTGGCTTCGGCGAGAATCTTGCGCGGTTCCAACTCGGTCGAAGCCTGGATCTTCAACGCTTCCTCATCG
>CALBTQ010000180.1 GCA_937967875.1 uncultured Pseudomonadota bacterium | reverse complement strand
CATACGAGTTCGTATTCGGTGACTGGATTTCAGACGTGTGCTCTTCCGATCTCGACGCCCATGATCGTCCAGTTGGAACTGACCGCCGCTTGCGACCTGGCCTGCGTCATGTGCCCGCTGCCGCACGAAACGCGCCACGGCACGGGTCATGAACGCTTCGAGGTCGCCGATCTGGAAAAAGAACGTGCGTTGTTCGCCGCGGCCGCCGGCGTCGAGCTGACCGGCTTCGGCGAAATTCTCTGCCATCCGCATCTGCTCGATTGCCTGCGCTGGTTTCGCACGCAGGGGCTGGGCGTCGCGGCCACGTCCAACGGCAATCGCCTGAGCGAAGAACTGACGCGGGCGATCGTCGAGGAAAATCTGCTCGACGTGCTGTGCCTGAGCATCGACGCGGCGACGCCTTCCACCTACGAGCGCATCCGCCGCCGGGGCGATTTCACGCAACTGCAACGCAACGTGGATTTTCTGGCGGGCAAACGCGGGCCCGGCGCACCTCAGTTGCGCTTCAGCTTTGCGGCGATGGAGCCGAACATCCGCGAACTGCCCGCCTTCGTGCGTTGGGCCGCGCAGACCGGCGCGGAGCGGGTGATCGTGCAGCACATCTACGAAGCGCCGCACACGCAAGGATGGGGTTTGCAGCACCACCGCGAACTCGCGCAGGCCGTGCTGGCCGAGGCCGGCGCGCTGGCCGACGAACTGAGCGTGACGCTCGACGGCCGCAACCTCGAACAACAGGGCGCGGCGGGCCATCGCCCCGGGCTGATCAAGGATTGTCCGTTCCCCTGGGCGCACACGTTCATCAAAGCCAACCGCCGTGTGGCCGCCTGCGCAATGGTCTGGGAGGACCTGGACCTCGGCGACTTGCGCGATGGCTTTGACGCCGTCTGGCGCGGCGACGCATACACCAAGTTCCGCCGTTGCATGGCCGGCGCGACGCCGCCCGCGCCCTGCGTACGTTGTCAGTACTTCGGTTGGCGCGAACCGACGCCGCTGTCCGAGCTATCGTCGGCGACCTCAATGGAACCGGCGCAACGCGACCGCCTCGGCTGGCAATGGCACGGTGCGGAGCGCGATCCGCATGGGCGCGCGTTTCGCTGGTCCCTCGCGAGCTCGTCGCTGTTTTTGCACCCGCGCGGGCGCATGATGCTCCAGCTCGACGCCCTGGTCGATCCGCGCACGCCGTTTTTGCGCGGCGAGGTGCGCCTGGGCGAACGGGCGATCGCCTTCGACAGCCACGACCTGTGGGGCCGCCCGCTGCGCCTGCCCTTCGGCCGTTTGCCCGACGAAACGCAGCGTGTGGAAATCTCGCTGGAGAAAACCTGGAACCCGGGCGTGGATGCCGAGATCGTCGGGTTGCGCCGTTTGGGTTTGCTGGTTTACGGCGCGGAAATGACCGGTGCGGAGAACGAACTGCGGCCGCGTGTCGATGCGGTCGATCGCACCGGGCAGCTTGGACGCGGTTGGCTGGCCGTGGAGACCGTCGCCGGGCGCGAAGCCCGTTGGATGCGCGAACGCGCCGATCTGCTGCTAAACGGCAACGGAAAATCGTTGCTCGTGCAGGCGCTGGTTCCGGCGGGGTTGAACGCGCGTACGTTATCGGCTTCGTGCGACGATGAAAAATTGGGCGAGCAAACCATTCCCGCCGACGGTCGCTGGCACGATTGCCGTTTCGCCGTCGATGCGCCGCCCGTTGCCCCGGCGCGCATCACGCTGCACGTGCCCGACGCCGCGCCCGCGCCAAGCGACACGGCTACGCAGCCGCGCTTGTTCGGCGCGTTGGTGGCGTCCGTCGGGTGGGCCGACTGATTATTCAGCCAACAGTTGATCGATGATTTCGCGGAAGTGCGGATCGTGCCATTCGCGCGGGCCGACGAACTTGTGCACGACCTTGCCCTCGCGATCGATGAGGAACGTCTCCGGGAAGCCTTCGACACCGTATTTGGCGATCACTTCGCTTTGCGGATCGAGGTAAACGGGAAAGGTCACCTCGTATTTTTTCATGGTGTCGGCGACGATCTTCCTGCCTTCCACGTCGCCCGAGACGGCGACGATGACGAACTTTTCTTCGTTCAGATACTTTTTGTACAGGCTTTGGATCGACGGCAGTTCGCGTCGGCAGGGCGCGCACCAGGTCGCCCAGAAGTTGAGGAAGACGACCTTGCCGCGCAGATCGGACAGTTGCAGCGTTTTGCCGTCCAGGTCGGTGACGGTGAAGTCGGGCGCTTCCTTTCCTGTCGGCAGCAGCCCCAGTTCGCCGCCGGTGCCCGCGCCGTGGCCGCCGCTGAAAATCGACAGCATCATGAACACGCCGAAAATCAACACGAGGATGATGACCAGCTTGGTGATGTCTTTGCTCAGCTTCGGCGGCGCCGCTTGCGGATTGTTCGCCATCGTTTGCGCTCCTAAAAAAACAGGGCAGGTATGTTACCATATCCTGCCCCGTTGTGCTGCCTGATTCGCCGTTACTCTTTGGGCTCCTCCGCGGATTCCTCGGCGGGAGCTTCCTCGGCGGGAGCTTCTTCGACGGAGGTTTCCTCGGCGGAAGCTTCCTCGACCGGAGCCTCGGCGGCCGCGGCCTTGGCCTTCGGCTCGGCCTTTTTCTTGGGCCGGGCGGCCTTCTTCTTGGCCTTGCCCTTCTTCAGATCGGAAGAGCACACGTCTGAACTCCAGTCACCGAATACGAT
>CALBTQ010000179.1 GCA_937967875.1 uncultured Pseudomonadota bacterium | reverse complement strand
GATCGTATTCGGTGACTGGAGTTCAGACGTGTGCTCTTCCGATCTACCGATTACAAAGGGTGGAAGTTCATCGCCGCGAACAATTTCCTCGGCGACACGCAGGACCCGTCCAGCGGCAGCTACAACGAAATGCTCGCCTCCTTCGGCGAAACACAGTTGCAGTGGCTGGAGGCCGAACTGCAGCAGGGCAAGCCGACGATCATTTATTTCCATTATCCGCTGATGCTCATCAAGCCCAACGAGGTCGCCGATCTGGGCATCGTCTCGCTGCTGCGGCAGTACCGCGAGACGATCAAGCTCGTCGTCGCCGGGCACCTGCATATGTGGCTGCAATTCGGCGAGATGTACGGTCCGCCGCATTACGTGTGCGCCTCGACGCGCTACGACAAAACCGCCTTCATGATTTTCGACGTCGACACGCGCCTGCAGACGATGCGCGTGGCCAACTGGGACAAGATTTTGTGGGGCACCTACAACACCACGGAGTCCGCAGCTCGCCGTTAATGCGACCGCCGCCTTGTCCGCAGGCGCTCTTCGCGCCCCGACCGATGTTGTGTTATGATTGAAACAACAATTCGATGGGTGAGCGGACGATGAAGACGAACATTTTCAACCTGTTGATGCATGTGGTCAGCGCCGGCGTGGTGATCGTGCTGGTCGTGTTGATGTTCAACCCGTTGGCCCGGCCGACGCAATCGCCCGGCTGGTTGGTCGGCGTGTACTACCTGATTTTAATTGTCGTCGGCGGGGTGATCGTGGCGGTGAACGCCCGCTTGTTTAAAATCAAATAAGCGACGTCCACCGCGCACGTCTTGTCGGCGGAGGTTACTCCTCCAACTTCCATTTCATCTGAAATTCGATTTCCTCGACCTTCTTGCCGCGCTCGTGTTCGATGTTGATGATCGCGCGTTTGGGCACGCAAACCCGCTCGCCCGCGACCTGAATGCGGAAGGGCTTTTCGTTTTCCAGCGCGTCGGCCAGCCGCCGCAATTTCCGGATGAACTGCTTTTTCGGGTAGTCCTTTTCCACATCGCGCTTTTTCTTGGTTTTTGTCGGCGCCATCGTTCCTCCGTTTCGTTGGCGGTTATCGATGGATCGCATTGTAACAGATAACGGGGGAGTTTTCGGGCGCGGCGAGCGGTGGAAAAATCAGTCAGACGCTATCGCCGAACTTCTGTCGCAGAAAGCGATCTTCGCGACGAATGCGCCAGAGCAAAAACGCCGCCAACGGCGCCAACGCAATCCAGGCGTAGCGCGCTTGCGCCAGCAACAGCAAACCGGCGAATAAAGCCAGGTTGCCCCAGTAGAGCGGCTGTTTCATCCTGCGATACGGACCGCTCGTCACCAGCGTTTGCGCCGGATCGGAGCTTTCCGCGGTCGGCGCATAATTGGTTCCCACGGCTTGTCGCGCCCAGCCGATCCACGCCAGCGCGGCGGCGATCGTCGCAAGCCCCGACCAAACTCCGAGCCCGTTGGCGCGCGGCGGCGACAGCCAGGCCTCGGCGACGATCGCGCCCAAAACCAGCGACATGGCGGCCAGCAGCGCCCAGTAAGTCGGATCGCGCCGCGCCTGCCGCTGTGGATTCTTGCGTCGCCACAACGCGACCTTGATCAGCAGCAACGCAAAAAATCCCAGCATGGCCAAGGCCGTCAATAAAAACGGTTTCAACGTTTCGCTCCTGAAATAGGGTGCTCGGTGATCGCGGAAAAATATATCACTCCTCGCCCCTGGCATAAAACGCGCGCTTCGAGTAAAACCGGCAGGACGAGCACGAGGGAGCCGATGACGAAACTCGAAAAACAAACGCTCGAAAAATTATGCGCCTTGCACGACCGGGTCGATCGGCAAGCCGCGGCGATCGCGACGCGATTGGGGGCGCGGTTGCGCTGCGCGCCGGGCTGCTGTGATTGCTGCCAGGACGAGCTGACCGTCTTCGACATCGAAGCCCTGCGCATCTGCGAAGAATTTCCCGAGGTCGTGACCGAGGGCGAACCCGCGCCGATCGGCCGGTGTGCGTTTTTGGACGAAGCGGGAAAATGCCGCGTCTATCGCGCCCGGCCCTATGTCTGCCGCACCCAGGGCCTGCCGCTGCGTTGGCTGGAGGAAAACGAAATGGGGTGGGTGGAATTTCGCGACGTTTGCCCGCTCAACGATCACGGCGATCCGCTGGAAACCTTGCCCGCCGATGATTGTTTTCTGCTCGGTCCGACCGAGGATCGCCTCCGCGAACTGCAGCGCTCGCTGACCGGCGATCTGTCGCGCATTGCTTTGCGGGAGTTGTTTCGGCGCTCCTGACGCTTAGCCCAGCACCTGCCGGACTTTCTCGGTCAGCGACTCGATGGTGAACGGCTTCTGAATGAAGTTGGTGCCTTTCTCCAGCACGCCGCGGTCAGCGATGAAATTCTGCGGATACCCCGACATGAACAGCACCTTGATGTCCGGTCGATGGGCCAGCAGTTGATCGTACAACTCCTTGCCGTTCATCGAGGGCATCACCACGTCGGTCAGCACCAGATCGATGATCTTCGGATGCTCGGCGGCCAATTCGAGCGCGTGCGGTCCGCTGTCGGCCTCCAGCACGTGATAGTTGTATGTTTCCAGTATCTTGCGCGCCAATTTTCGAACCATTTGCTCGTCTTCGACCAAGAGAATCGTTTCCGAACCGGTGCTCACCGGCATACTCTTCTCCTCCAGCAGCGGCTCAGCGGGTGACATAACAGCCGGAAAATACATCTTGAACGTGGTGCCGCCGCCGACCACCGAATCGACCGTGATGTATCCCTGGTTTTGCTTGACGATACCGTAAACGGTGGCCAAACCCAAGCCGGAGCCTTTGAAGGGATCCTTGGTCGAGAAAAACGGCTCGAAAACATGGTGCAACGTATCCGGGTCCATCCCCTTGCCGTTGTCGCTGACGGTCACCAAGACGAATCGACCGGCCAGTATCGTGTCGTCGATCGACAGTCGCCCGGGCGCCAGGTCGATGTTCTTGGTCGTGATCGTCAGCCGGCCGCCTTGCGGCATCGCGTCGCGTGCGTTGACCGCCATGCTGACCAGCACCTGCTCGATCTGCGATGGATCCGCGTTGATTCGCCAGGTGTTTTCTTCCGCCTGGAAATTCAACATGATGTCTTCGCCGATGACGCGCGCCAGCAGCTTTTGCGCCTGTGCGATGACGCCGTCGATCTGGATGATCTTCGGATGGATGATCTGCTTGCGCGAAAAAGCCAGCAGTTGGTTGGTCAGGCTCGCCGCGCGTTGTCCCGCTTTCTGAATCTGCTCGATCTCACTATACAATTCGGTGTCCGGGTCCAGCGTGCACAGCAACATTTCCGCATAACCGTTGATCCCGGTCAGCAGGTTGTTGAAATCGTGCGCCACGCCGCCGGCCAACCGCCCGACCGCCTCCAGCTTCTGCGATTGGCGTAACTGTTCCTCCAACCGGCTCTTCTCTTCCTCGGCCACCATTCGCTCGGTCACTTCGCGGCTGACCCCCGCCAGGCCGATGATATGCCCCTCGTCGTCGAAGATCGGCGCTTTGATCGTTTCCATATATTTAAAGGAGCCGTCCGGATTTTCCATCTTTTCCTGCATGGTGATCGGGAGGCTCTGACTCATCACCGACTCGTCGCTCTCCCGGCATTGTGCGGCCAGATCGGCCGGCATGATGTCGCTGTCCAATTTGCCGGCGATCTCCTCTTGTGTAATCCCCATCATTTGTTCAAATGCGCGATTGACCAGCAGATTGCGCCCCTGGGCGTCCTTGAAGAAAATCACGTCCGGAATCGCCTGAATCAGCGCGTTGAGTTTGTTGTTGGTTTCCTTCAACGCCGTGTCTTTCTGTTGCCGTTCGGCTATTTCCCGCGCTTGTTGGATGTTTTGCAGCGCCAGCGTGGAAAGCTGTTGGGCGAACAAATTCAATGCCGTCACAATATTGCGGAATTGTTCTTGCGACATGCGTTTTACCTTACGCAAATTCTCGCGGAACAATTCCCGATCGACGCCGATCTCGTCGGCGTATTCAACCATCTTGTCTTCCTCGAACGATTCGTCGTACACCTGCCCGACCAGCCAGATGGCGATCGGCTGCTCGCCCACGCGAATGCTCGCCCCGGCGTCGAACAGGCCGCCGCTCAAACAGGGTTGAATCCACGGGCCGTCGATGCACTTCGCGCCGATCGCCGCGTCCGAACGCTGGCAATTCAAATTGCCGCGCGGTGTCTGGCGGATGATGTTTTCGCATAGGTTGCTGAAGTTGCTCGGCCCGGTCAGCGGCCGCCCCTGCATATCGGTGATGATCGAGGCTACGCCGGTCGCCGCCGCGAACGCGTCCTGGATTTTCTGGATCTCCTCCAGATTGAACAAGTCCGCGAGCTTGATGTCGGTAATGTCGCTGGCCGGTCGAGTCAGCGCGATGATCCGTTTGTTCAGCGCTTCTTGCGCGTGCTTGCGCTTGCGCACTTCCGTACGCAGTTCCTCGTTGACCCGCGCCAACTCCGCCGTGCGCTCTTCCAGCGAGGTCTGGATGACGATGTTCAGCAGCGCTTGCGACGCCAGCGGAACGAACCGCCGCGCCGCGTTGATGTGTTTCTGACCGAAGAAGCCGCGCTCGGAATGGGTGCAGATCATCAAAGCCTGGCGGTCCGGCGCCTGCAGCGAAAAATGCAACGCCGAACTCACTTGCTGCAATATTGCATCCGGCTGCTCCCGCCATTCTTTTTTTTGGGTGACGTCGAACAGCGCCGCCGGTTGTCCATGCAAAACGCGTTCGAAAAACGAATGCACGCGCCATACCGTTTCAGCGAACAATTGTGAGGTCCAGACGAAGGGAGCCAGCGTGCCGTCGCCTTGCCTTTCCAACACGAACGCATCTTCGAAACCGAAGGTCGTTTGCAGCTTCGCCAACAATTGCGAAAACTTTTCCCGCCCGCCGCCGCCCAGCGTCAGAATGCGCAACCCTTCGAGCAATCCCTCGCTTTCCTGCCGCAACTCGCGCTCGCGCGTGTTCGCGCGCTCCAAGTCGATCAGCACTTCGCGCAGGAGTTCGGTTTTGTCCATCGTTTCGTTATTCTCCGAAGGCCAACATGGAAATCATCAGATTACCGTGATGATTCTCCCCCGAGGCGAAACATCCTTGCTCGCCGAAGGAAAAGATCCCCAGGAACGGGACGCCCGTCAGCGTCTCGTTGATGTTTTTCGCCACCTCCGACATGTGCGAGCCCACCGCCAGCATGCAACCGCCGCAGTAAATCACCAGGGCGCCGTAAATGCGCGTGGGATGAATCCGGTCGGCCTGCAACGCCGAATAGGCCACGCGGCTGGCGCGGTTGATCAGGCTGTCGCGCGTACCCTTCATCAAGATGACCTCGTCTCCCTCGTTGACTTCCGTGAACAGCGATAGGCCGCCCTGTTCCGTGATCGTCTCCGGATGGGAAAGCCGAAAGTAAGGCACCTCGCCGATGTATCCGGCGATGCGCCCCAACGGCGCGAAGGTCGTTTTCGAGAAAATGCTCGACGGCGTCAATCGTTCGCCGATCAGATTGCCGGTCCACAGATTGTAGACGTGGGCGGCCGGCTTGCCGTCGATGGAAATCAACACCCGCCCCACGGCCTCGGTCACCTTGCCCTGCTTGGTCGTCGGTTCGTAACCGCTGTGAAAGGCGAAGTACGTATTGACGCTTGGATACAACACCGTAATGACCAGGCCGTTGGTGAAGTGCTGGCGCGCCGTGAATTGCTTCCAGTGGCCCTCCACCTGGTTGTCGGCCGAACTGCCGCCGATGATCGGCACCTGCGTACCCAAAATGGCCTGAATATCCTCGATCAGTAGCTCCTCATGCCCGGGCGCCGAGGTCAGCAGCACGATCGACGGCTGCTCGCCCTCGCGATCAGCCCGGCGAATCGCCTCGGACAACGCTTGTTGGACGGCCTCGCCCGGATCGGCGCCCAATTCGACTCCCGCCACCCCATAGGCCCCTTCCGGATCGTTGATGCCCAACAATCCCAGGCTGAACTCCACGCAACTGTGAAATCCTTGTTCGGTCATCACCGCCTGGAACGAGGTGCCGCCGTGAATCGGGATGTTCGGGGCCACTTCGGACAGTTGATCGATCAGATCGTCGAAATCGTGGTTCGAGGTGCAAAAAGCGACGAGCAGGTCCGGCGGCCGGCCGAGCTGCGACATCAGATCTTCATAAGCGTTTTGCACGGCGATTCTGGTGTCTTCGGTGGTCGAAAAGGCTGAGGCGACTTTCATCCGATTTCCTCCCCATGCGAAAATGCAAAAGGCGTTCATGTAACCATCGGACTCTTATTCGAAAAGCCTGAGAATAGTTTTTCTAACTGCTGATTTTTATGAAAGTTTTTCATTAAGGTATTTCATCATTGATGATCGTTTTCTTTGAATATTAAACTCTTCGCCATGTTAAATTATCTGTCATGAAAGATAATTATTCAGTGAGTGTCCGTTTGGACGAATGCCGGCATTGCGCTTAGGGCGGTGCACTTTTTCAAGGCACCAGAATCACAAAAGGTTCCGCCGGAATGTTACGCAGGATCGTATAAACGACCAGGACGGCCAAAATCGTCCAATAGGCCGCTGGAGTATCGAGAAATCGCAGAAGTTTGAAATTTTTCCGCCGATCGAGCAGCAATTTGACGAGCAACAGCGGCATCAAAAGCATCATCAGCGGATTGTAACCCAGCGCCGCGACGATTTCGCCGTTGAACAACGCGTGCAATGCGCGCATCGTCCCGCACCCCGGGCAGTACAGGCCGGTCAGCGCGTGCAACGGACACTGCACGTACGGCGTCAACAGGCGGGGATCATAAATCTTCAGCCACAGCAATCCCGCAGCGATGCCCAGAACCGCCGCGAGGATGATGGCCTTTCGCTTCACTTAATCCTCAAGATGGTTATAAAAGTGCCAAAAAGGGTAAAAAAGCAACGACGATATAGACAACGATGAGGCCGACAAAGAGCAATGCGGAAGCCCAACACCACTTGGACGCCGTATTGTTGGCCTGGATCGCCCCGTGAATGTCGCCCTTGGCCAGCGCGGTTTTGGCTTGTGACGAATAGATGATGCCGATAATTCCGCCGATCACGCAGCAAAAGAGAGTCACGGCGATCGAAGCCCAGAAGGTGCTTGTGATCTTGCCTTCCAATTCGTTGGGGGCGGGGGAATCGTCGCCGACCACCGCATAGCGTATGCCGTCCGGCGACGGCGGAATTTCCATGCGCGGCGTTCCCAGCGGCGGCGGGGGCGTGGGCGGCGCGGACGGCCTGGGGGCGGCAACTATCCGCTGCCCGCACTGGTGACAAAACCTGGCGCCTTCCAATTGTTCGATTCCGCAATGAGGACAATACATCCGTCCGCTCCCATGAGCAAAAGGCTGTCCGTTTTTCGTTGGGGAAAAGGTCGTCGCACGATCGTTCGTCAATGAGCTTATTATCATAGAAAAATTCGCTTCGCAAGCGAACGGCTTGCTGTTTTGCGCTGATGGTCCGAACGAGTTGTGACAAAATTAACGGCAATTCCGTAAGGTTAGCGAATCGATGGCGGTTTCGCATCGTTGGCGGGGCAAATTGTCGAACCGTCATTCGATAAAATAATTGTCGATATTTCAATATGGTATGGAATTATCACCGATAACTGGCTGATATTGCACCAATATATTGCCATATAAGGAAATGGTTTTTTGGTTGTTTAATAAGCTGTCGAGTGCTAGCTTTTTCCCGATCGATCCGGCCGAAAAGGGGGCGCCGGATTTTTTGGCAACGGGAGGGTATGGATATGAAAAGGGATAGATTGATTTGGATATTTTGTCTCACGGCCGCCATTGCTTTCACGGCCTATTTATTCACCGCTTGCGACTCCGAACTTCTCGATAAATTCGACGGCCGCATCTGCGTCGGCGCGGTCTGGGGTCAGGTCACCGACACCGGAGACGACCCCCTCGGCGGCGTCGACGTCACCCTGCGCGACGGCATCGGCACCAGCATGCGCACCGACGACAACGGCTACTTCGTGATCATCGGTGCGTCGGTCGGCGAGGAACTGGACGTGCGTTTCGATAAGGACGGCTACGCGCGCACCCACAAACCGGTCAACCTCATGGAAGGCATTCTATCGTCGATGGAAACGAAAATGAAAAAGATCCAGCGCCTGGGCCGGCGCTCGTCGGATGAGGATCTTGACGAACGGCTCGACGACGGCAGCCGCGTGAGCGTTCCGCCCGGCGCGCTGGTCGATTCCGACGGCAATGTCGCCACCGGCGCCATGGACGTCGCCATCACCGGTTTGCGCGTCGAAACCGTCGACATCCAAGCCGCCCCTGGCAACTTCGACGGCCGCGACGAAAACGGCAACGAGAGCAAAATCGAAAGCTACGGCATGATCGACATGAACTTCTCGCAAAACGGTCAGGCGCTGCAGTTGGCCCCCGGCGAAACCGCCCAGGTCGAATTCGAGGTCGGCACCCTCGGCCGCATTGCCGGTGACGTTATTCCCCTGTGGTACTACGACTCCGACGAGCAGAAGTGGATGCAGGAAGGCGAATGCGAGGGTATGGAAACCGACGATGAAGGCACGCTGGCTTGCGTCGGCGAGGTTTCCCACTTTTCCACCTGGAACGCGGATCACACCTACGATGTGACCTGTGTAAAGGGCAAACTGCATGACAAAAACGATAAGCCGGTCGCCGGCGCCTTGGTTCGCTCGCATGGAAGAACCTACATGGGGGAATCCCAAGTCAATTCGGGTTCCGACGGCTCGTTTCACACGTTCGAGAAGATCAGTTCGATCGTGGAGCTGAGTTACTATAAGGAAGGCGTGCGCACGACGATGGACGTCCATACGCCCGACGATCCCTGCCAAGAAACGACTTGCTGCAAAAATGTCGGTACGGTTGTTTTCAATCAGGATGGCGACGACGACGCCGGCGACGACGATGCCGGCCGCGATGACGACGAGGACGAAATCTGGACTCCCGGTTCCGACGAACCGCTCACCCTGTGCGTCGACGT
>CALBTQ010000178.1 GCA_937967875.1 uncultured Pseudomonadota bacterium | reverse complement strand
CGTTGTGCGCCTCAACGAATTCACCCTCAGCAACGCGTGTCTCGACGTCCCTCTCGATCCGCCGACGGCGACGATTCTTCGGATCGTCGACCGGCAGCGCGAGCAGACGTTCGAACTGGGCGGCGCGGGGCGGCTGACGACGGGCAAAGACGCGGGCACGCTGTACCTGGCCAATCGCAAGCG
This sequence comes from uncultured Pseudomonadota bacterium, assembly GCA_937967875.1. GTDB lineage: Bacteria > Lernaellota > Lernaellaia > Lernaellales > Lernaellaceae > CALBTQ01. The sequence goes on along the minus strand of CALBTQ010000178.1, from coordinate 1,600 downwards.
ACACAAAACGGCGCAACCGTTTATCCCCGAGCGCATCGACGTGCTGGAAAAAGGACCGTTGCGCGCGGCGGTGCGTTTCAGCGGACGCGTGGGCAAGTGCCCGGCGAAAATCACCTATTCGCTGAGCCGCGCGAGCAAGCGCATCGACGTGGAAACGTGCATCGAACCGAGCAAGGCCCGGCGCACCTTCGATGTGCGCGTGCCGCTGCTCCCCGATACGCAGGCGGTCGTGCACGAAATTCCCTACGGCGAATTGGCGCGCGACGGCGGCGAGTTCGCGGCGCTCAACTACGTGGACATCATCGGCGACGGGCGTGGGCTGGCGCTGCTGAACGCGGGCATTCCCTCGCATCGGCAGGAAAACGGTGAGTTGGTGATGGGCCTGCTGCGTACGGTGGATAAAATCCATTTCCACGACGCCGGCCCGCAGGCGTTGTCGTTGGGCCGATTGACGTTCCGTTATTCGTTTTTTCCGCATCGGGGCGACGCCCGTCAGGCGCACGTCTACCGGCGTGGATTGGCGTTCAATGCATCGTTGCTGGTGCAGCGCGGCGCACCGCCGGCGAAGGATGCGCCGTTGACGCTGACGCCCGACAGCATCGAACTGGGCGCGTTGTATCGCGACGCGGACGGCGCGCTGATCGTGCGGTTGATCGAACGCGGCGGCAAGGATACCGTCGCCGAACTGCATCCTTCATTCGATTTTAATTCCGTCGAAATCACCGACCTGCTCGGCCGCGCCGTGCGCGAGTTGAAACCGCACCGCTTCGGCAAGGCCAAGGGCGCTCTGTCGCTGACCTTCCGCGCGTTCGAAATCAAGACGCTGCGTTTTCGTTAGATCTCTTGGAACGGACGATCGCGTCCGCTCATCTCCACATAACCGCGCCCGGTGATTTTTTCGCCGCCGCGTGTGCCGACAATCTCCACCGCTCCTTCCCAATAATTGACGTCGGTGGCCGACATCAGCAGTTCCGAGTGCGGCAGCGGCGCGCGAATGGTGAGATCCAGATTGCGGGCGGGCAGACGCATGCGCCACGCGACGGGATAATGCGTTTTGGTGCGCGGGCTTGTCCAGTGTTCGAGTTCCTCGACCTGCACTTCATCCTTTTTCAGATGAGCGGTGGAACCGTCGACGAAAACGAAGGTGCCGGAACTGCCAGCCGCCGCGTCGCCGCCGGGTTGGCGCAGCAGGAAGAACATGATCTCGGTGTCGTCGTCCAACTGCAGCGAGAACCAATCCCACCCGGAGATGTCAGGCGAAATGGCGCCGGAGAGAATTTCATGATCCATCCAGGCCGAGCCGCCGGTCACAAGCAACCGTTGTCCATTTTTGAGCAACCAGCCGCTCACGCTCAGGCGCGTCAGCGAGTAATAGTAGCTGGCCGCCGTGCCGCCCTCGCCTTTGAACGAGTAACCGTCCTCGCCGTGCAGCGCGGGCGGTTTGCGCGAGGTGAGCGCCAAGTCGATCGCGTAACCGTCGTGCGCGGCCGATAGGTAGTGCACACCGTCGAACGCGACGGCCTGCCAATCCTCGGACCATAAGTGATAGCGGTTTTCGCTCGCCCCGCCGCGATATGGATCGCGCAGGCCGAGGCTTTCA
>CALBTQ010000177.1 GCA_937967875.1 uncultured Pseudomonadota bacterium | reverse complement strand
TTCCCGACGCTTTATCTTGAGAAAGGAACGAACATGGAGCCGACGATCAACACTGTGGTTCTTGCCTACTCGGGCGGTTTGGATACCTCGATCATCATCCCCTGGCTGAAAGAAAACTATGGCTGCCGCGTAATCGCCTATGTCGGCAACGTCGGGCAAGGCGACGACGAACTGGAAGGCCTCGAAGAACGCGCCCTGCAAACCGGCGCCGATCGCGTGGTGATCGAAGATCTGCGCGACGAATTTTGCTCCGATTATCTATTTCCGATGATCCAGGCCGGCGCAGTCTATGAAGGCAAATACCTGCTGGGCACCAGCATCGCCCGCCCCTTGATCGCCAAAGGCATGATGGCCGTCGCCGAACAGGAAAACGCAGACGCGGTGGCTCACGGCTGCACCGGCAAGGGTAACGACCAAGTGCGCTTCGAGCTGACCTTCAAGGCGTTCAATCCAAAAATTCGCATCATCGCGCCCTGGCGCATCTGGGAAATCCGCTCGCGCGCCGACGCCATCGCCTACGCCGAAGCGCACAGCGTGCCGCTCAAGGTGAAAAAGCGCGGCGTCTACAGTCATGACCGCAACCTGTGGCACATGTCCAGCGAAGGCGGCGAATTGGAAGATCCGTGGAACGATCCGCCCGAGGATATTTACCAACTCACCGTTGCGCCCTGGGAAGCGCCCGACGAAGGCGAGGAGTTGACCATCGGTTTCAACAAAGGCGCGCCCACCTGCGTCAACGGCGAAAACCTGCCGCCGGCGAAATTGGTCGAAACGCTCAATGCCCTGGGAAAAAAGCACGGCGTCGGCCGCGTGGATATCGTCGAGAACCGTCTGGTCGGCATGAAATCGCGCGGCGTGTACGAGACGCCCGGCGGCTCGATTCTTTACCGCGCACATTATGAATTGGAAACCCTGGTGCTCGACGCCGAGACCATGCACTTCAAGGAACAGCTCGCGCCCAAGTACGCCGAGCTGATTTACAACGGCCGCTATTTCGTGCCGCTGCGCGAGGCGCTGGACGCGTTCGTCGCCGAAACGCAGGCCAACGTGACCGGCGAAGTGCGCATGCTGCTGTACAAAGGCAACATCATCGTGCGCGGTCGTCGTTCGCCCTACTCGTTGTACCGCGAAGATTTCGCCACCTTCGGCACCGATGAGGTATACAATCAGAAGGATGCGGAGGGCTTCATCAATCTGTACGGTTTGTCGATCAAAGTGCGCTCGCTGATTGAAGCCGAGGGCGGCGATCGCCTCAAGGGTTACACCGCGCCGCGCTATTCGAAATACGGCCGGCAATACAAACGGGATTGATCATGACGCTATACGAAGGACGGATCGGCGAAAAAGCTAACGCCTTGATGGACGCCATCAACCGCTCGTTGCCGGTCGACATTCGCCTGTTGCCGTACGACGTCGCCACCAATCGCGCCTGGGCGCGCGAACTGCTGCGGATCGGCGTTTACAACGAAACGGAACTGTCGACCGTCCTCGAGGCGTTGGATGAAATCTTGCAGCGCTTTCTCGCCAACGCCTTCATGCCCTTGCCGGACGACGAAGACGTGCACACGCTGGTTGAGCGACTGCTGACTGAAACGCTCGGCGAACCGGGTGCACGTATCCACACCGGTCGCAGCCGCAACGACCAGGTCGCGTGCGACCTGCGCCTTTTTCTGATGGATCGTTTGCCGCAACTGAGCGTCGACATTCGCGCGCTGATTGCGGCGTTGCTGAACATCGGTCGCGAACATCGCGACACGCTGCTGGCCGGCGAAACGCACCTGCAACCCGCGCAACCGATCACCCTCGGGCATTTTCTACTGTCGCTGGCTTTCGGTCTACGGCGTGATGTGTTGCGAATCAATGATGCTCTCGGGCGCATTCGTCTGTGTCCGCTCGGTTCCGGCGCGCTGGCCGGTGCCGGCTTCGCGATCGATCGCGAGCGTCTGGCACAGGAACTCGGCTTCGACGCACCGCTGAAAAACACGCTCGACGCGACCGCCGATCGCGACGTTGCGCAGGAAACGGTCGGCGCGCTGGCGATCGTGGCGACGCGGCTTTCGCGTTACGCGGAGCAGTTCATCATCTGGGCGAGTCCGGCGTTCGGCTATGTGCGCTTTGCCGATCAGTGGTCCACCGGATCGAGCATGATGCCGCAGAAACGCAATCCCGATGCAATGGAGTTGATCCGCGCCAAAGCCGCGCGCGTGATCGGGCAATCCACTGCGTTGCTGGCGCTGACCAAGGGTGTGCCCCTCGCCTACGCGAAGGATCTGCAGGAAGACAAAACCGCCGTATTCGACGCTCTGGATATGTTATTTTTGATCATCAACGTCTTTCGCGAGGCGACCGTCTCGGCGACGTTCAATGTGGAAAACATGCTCGCCAAACTCGGCGGCGATCTGCTGGCCACCGATCTGGCCGATCTGCTGACGCAAACCGGCGTGCCGTTTCGCACCGCGCATCAGCGAGTCGGTCGTTTTGTCGGCGCCTTGGAGAAAGAACGTCGCGACTTGTTGAACGCCACTGACGATGAATTGAACGAGGCTTTCCCCGAGTTGCCCGCAGTGAAAGAAATGCTCACCTTTTCCACCGCCGTGGCGCGTCGGTGCGTGACGGGAGGGCCTTCGGCAGCCGGCCTGGAGGCGCAATTCGCGCAGTTGACCGCCTGGCTGCGGGAAATGGACACGAAGAAATAATTGCACGCCACAACCGATTCTTGGAAACGGTCGGTCGGCATGATATGAATGTTTCAGCAGCGAATCGCAACCGAGATCGGAAGAGCACACGTCTGAACTCCAGTCACCGAATACGAACTC
>CALBTQ010000176.1 GCA_937967875.1 uncultured Pseudomonadota bacterium | reverse complement strand
CCAGAATCGACAGCAGAACAGGCCGGCGCCTCGCGCGTCGGCCTTTTTCTTTTAATGATAGAGCGGCTTGCGCGGCTTGGGATGCAGGTCGTCGTCGAGTGTTTCGTACTTGCGCCGTTTGCGGGCGCGCACCAGCAGGTAACCGGCGAACAACACCACGGCGGCGAAAAACCAGATGCAGCCGTCATCGAGCAGCAGCAGCCACGTTTGCCGACGGTGCAGGAAGTTGCGCCAGTCGGCTTCGAGCGCAAATAGGTCGCGGCCGGTCGTTTCGATCAGCGCGTCGTGAAAGGATTCGCCGGCGGCGATTCGCTCAAGCAGCGGCGTAAGGAACAGATTGGTGCGTAGATAAATCACCACGCTCAGCGATTCGACGTAGGCCAGCTTGGCGCGGCTGGATGATAGCGGCCAATGCGCGCCGAGGTTCGCCAGCGGAATGAGCCGATCGACCAGCACCGCCATGCTCAGGCGGAACGTGTCGCCGCTGCGCCATTCGCGAGCGACCAACTGCGCGACGCCTTCCTGAAACCAGCGCGGCAGATAGCGGCCGCCGGCCAGACGATCCAGTTCGATGTGCGCCAGTTCATGCGCGAACACCTGCGCGGCGTCGGCGCGCACGCTTTCCTTGATCGTGCCGCGCGGGGAAAACATGACGATCGTGTTGCGGCCCAGAAGCGCAGTGCCGATCGCCCATTCGGGTACATGGTTGCGCGGCTGAAGCTGGGTGAAGGTCTCACGGTCGGGCGCGAGGAAAACGATCACTTTCCCTGCGAGAGGCATGCCGAATTCGGCGGCGACGTGCTGTTGCGTTTTTTCGGCGTAGGCGGCAAACACCTGCGCGCCGCGCGTTTCGTCGGGCGGATAGTTGATGACGAAGTGTTCGGTGGACAGGTTCGCCCAGTCGGTTTCCGCCCCGGCCGTCGCCGGCAGCAACAGCAGCAGGGCGCACAGGGCGAGCATTTGCGACGCGTGACGATTCATAATTCCAATTTGGCGCGGACCTCGTCGGGAGACAAGCCCACGATGAGCAACGTTTTGTGGCGGTCGGTTTCGCCGGCGACGATCTCGATCGACGTTTTGGCCACGCCGAGTTTCTTGGCCAGCAGTTTGATCGCATGGGCGTTGGCTTTGCCTTTTTCCGCCGCGGTGGTGATGGCGACCTTCAATTCGTCGCCGTGCACCGGGCCGAGGCGATCGGCGCTCGCTTTGGGAGTGACGCGGATTTTCAGTTGGGAGCCGGACGGTTTTTCGGCGAGGCAGGGGCTCACTTGCGGCCCATAATCGCCACTTTTTCTGCTTCTTCCTCATGCCGCTTGGCGCTCTCGGACGAGGCCTCCAGCAGACTGAGATGCGATTCGAGCAGGGCCTTCATTTCGGCCTCGACGCGCACGCGCATGCGCCGCAGTTCCTGCACGTCCTCGTTGAGCTTGCGGATCTGATCGTGGGCGTTGCCGACGAGTTTGTCGGCGTCCAGGCGCGCCTCGGCGATGATGATTTCCGCCTCTTTCTGCGCGTTGGCTTTGATGTCCTCGGCGACGCGCTGCGTGGAGATAATCGCGTCCTTCAGCGTTTTTTCGTGCTCGATCAACTCGCTGAGCCGGCTCTTGGTGCGCTTGAGTTCCTCGTTGAGGGTCGCGTTTTCGCGCAGGATGTCTTCCATCTCGATGCGGACCATGTCCAGGAAACTATCCACCTCGCCGGCGTCGTAGCGATTGCGCACTTTTTTGAATTGCTGTTGCTGGATGTCCAGCGGCGTGATTTTCATCGTCCCTCCGCGCCTGGTATGAAATCGCGTGCATTTTACCAAAAAGTCTTCGTTACGCAAGAACTTATCCACAGGATGCGAGAAGATGGTTGAAGCATAATAATGGGGATACGGCCGGTGGCACTGATACACTAGCAAGCGAAGTGAGCGAGTTTATCAGTGTTTTGTCCAAACACTGATAAGCCTCACTGCGTTCGGCGTATCAGTGCCACCGGGGATGCCCTGTTTCATTTCCCCCATTTTTTGCGGCGGATGTACTCGCCCTCGCGCTGCAACTGACCCCAAAGGCGGCCGTTTTGCTTGCGCAGGCGACTGTCGTGCCGTCGCTCATAGGCTTGCGCCTCGCGCTGCAACTGGCGGAAATGTTCGAGGCGCTCGGCCGAGAGGACGCTCTGTTCGACCGCCGCGATGACCGCGCAACCCGGTTCGGCGTCGTGCGTACAATCGCTGAAGCGGCACCCGGCGGCCAACTCGCGGATGTCGGCGAAGACGTCGTCGAGCCCTGCGTCGTCGGGCAGTTGCAGTTCGCGCATGCCGGGAGTGTCCAGCAGCAGGCCGCCGTCGGGCAGCAGCGTCAACTGGCGGTGAGTGGTCGTGTGCATGCCGCGACCGTCGCGGGCGCGCACCTCGTGGGTAGCCATCCGCTCTTCGCCGAGCAGGGCGTTGACCAACGTGGTTTTGCCGGCGCCCGACGAGCCGACCAGCGCCACCGTCGCGCCGGGGCGAACGTGTGAGCGGACCGTCGCCAGGCCGTCGTGATGCAACGCGCTCACGGCGATGACCGCTGCGCCCGGGCAGCGCATTTCGACCGCGAAGATCGTCTCCGAAAGATTTTCGCAGAGATCGGCTTTGTTGAGCACGATCAGCGGTTGTGCGCCGCCGGCCCAGACAAGGGCGAGGTAGCGCTCGATGCGTCGCAGGTTGTAATCGGCGTCGAGGCCGCAGACGATCATCACCAGGTCGACGTTGGCGGCGACGATTTGCGTGCGGGTTTCGCGTCCGGCGGCCCCACGCACGAAGCGGGTGCGGCGATCGAAAACGTGCTCGATGAGCGCGAGGCTGTCGGCGGTCGGTTCGTGGCCGAGCAGCACCCAGTCGCCGACGCCGGGCAGTTGCCCGTCTTCCAGTTGATGCCGCAGGCGGCCGGCCAGATGCGCCGGTCCCTCGCCGGCGGCGGTCCACACGTTATAGGAGCCCAGGTGTTCGGCGGCGATGCGCGCCGGGATGAGCTGCGGCGCGTTCAGTCGTTCCCATTGGTCGGCGAAATATTGATTCCAGCCCAAATCGGACAAAGTAGCCATGGTTTCGTACTCCATTTCCTTAGAAAAAACGCAATTCGATTGATCGCCGGACGAAATCCGGTTCGCCGGCACAAGACGATGACCGCGATGGTTGGGAGCTGATTTGTCGCGCGCTCGGAGGCGGTCGATCCGCTTTATCCGGCGCTCAACCCGCGGCCTCAATGGAATACGACAGCGTCCAAAAAATCCTCGTATTTGGCGTTCATCGACGAACGCGCGGCTACCATAGCACAACACGAAAGCGAAATGAAGCATTTGCGGATCGCGGCTCGAAAAACGCGGCGCTTCCCTGTAAGATCGGGAAAACGCAACGCGGGAAGGATTTGCGCATGGCCACTTTGCACGTGCCTTACCTGGGGATTTTCGG
>CALBTQ010000175.1 GCA_937967875.1 uncultured Pseudomonadota bacterium | reverse complement strand
AGGGCGCCGGGTCGATGCCCGCGTCGATGCACAGGCTGCCCGCCGTCAGGTGAAAATCATCGGCGCTCACCCATTGCGGCTGGGCGCTGATGTTCCCCGACGCCTCGACGCACCCCTCGAATTCGCAGGCGTTGACGTCGGCGATATCGTCGAGGCAAACGTCGTGATCCATCACCAGGCAGTCGCCGTCCGGGTCGTAGAAGTCGTTGTTGATCAATATTTCCTTGCTGTAATCGCCGTTATCTTGATATGTCAGAAAAATTACCATGGAATCGGGATCTCCCGTTCCGGCATGCAAAATGTTGTTCACCAGAAAGACATCTTCATCATTTGAATTTACCAACTGCCTATCAGATACAGCTCTGGTGCGGTTGTTGTTGCCGCCGAAGATGGAGTTGTTCACCACGCTTGCGCTGCAACAACGTTGATGAATATACAATCCTGTCGAGCCCTCTGTGCCGTTACCGCCATCGATCATATTGTTGATTACTGTCACATAACTGGATTCAAGCACCAATCCATTCGAGCTAGCCCCTTCCCCACCGTAGATAGCGTTGCCGGTAATAATCATCGGTTGATTTTCGTAGACGAAAACTGCGGTGGCGTTATACTGCGAGCTTGCGATGCCGCCGTCGATGTCGTTGTTGATAATACTGCCGGCTGAATCGTCTAGCAAATACACGCCCCATGCATATCCGCCGCCGGCCGATCCGCCATAAATGACGTTATCGGTAATTTCCACTGTCGATCGTTCGCCACGCAAGGCATAGGATAAAAACGAGGTGGGCGCGCCATTGTTGCCGTTGAGTTCGTTACGTGTAAAAACCACCGTCGAGTCGGTCAGGAATACGCCGTACGAAGCCTCGACGGGGCTGTCCTTCTGTCTCGAAATTTCATTTTGTATTGCGGTGACGATGTTGTCGCTGAAGGTCGCATTCGCCCCGTCGAGTATTTTCACACCATAGGCGCTGGCGGTCGAGCCGTTGCCCTGAATGGAAAATCCACTGACTTCGATGACTTCCTTCGTTGACGCGCCGGTGATCGTCAGCGCCGGTTGATCGACCAGGCCTTCGATGCTCGTTTGGTTCGCGGCGATGTCGCGCGTCCAACCGCCGTCCTCGTAACCGCCAAGCAGCGAAACGCCGCTGACGGACACGCTTTCCGCGTAGGTCCCGGCAGCGACGTGCACCGTGCCGCCCGTGGCGACCAGCCCGACGCCGGCCGTGATCGTTTGCTTCGGTTCCGATTGCGTTCCCGGGTTGGCGTCGTCGCCGTTGACGCTCACGTACATGTCGTCCGGCCCGGTATCGTCATCATCGGAGGTATCATCGTCGGTGGTATCATCATCGTCGCCGGTATCGTCGTCGGAGGAATCATCGTCGCTTGTATCGTCATCGGAGGAGTCGTCATCGACAGAGTCGTCGTTGTCATCGTCGTCGTCGCAGGCGAAAAAAGAGAAAAACAGAAAAAGTGATAACACCGCAAATGTGATGGTCGACAGTATCTTCATGACACACCTCCATTCATCCGATTCCGTTATGGAGTATAGATCAGTTTTGTGCGTGGATCGCCGAAAACGTTGAAGGATAAACAATTGGTGTATTGTGCCTCATTGTCTTCAAATCCGCCGAAACTTGTTCCATCCATAACAGTATTTTCATACAAGCCATAACCAAGCGATTTTCCATTTGCCGTCCAATCGCGTATCATCCGATATCCCAAGTGGTTGATATTGAACCGTTGTTCATAATTAGTATCATCCGTGGATGCCCAAGCAACTCCATCAGATGCAACCACTCCCACGGACCGGTACTTAAGGAAATTAAATGCCAGACTCTCAACCAATGTCGTTCCATCCAAATGATAAAAAGCCCCATTTGAGCATGAACCTAACAGCGTAAAATATCGATTGGCGATTTCCGGATCTTCATCAGCAACATCATCGGATTTCAAGATGGTGTAACCGGCCCCTTCCGCTCGGTTTGTATACAAAGAGCCACAAACCGAACAATCGGTGCAATCAACATGACCATCGAATGCATCATCATTATCACAATCAAAACGCCAAAGAACCCGGTATTGGTGGCTTGGATAGCCGGCATCGCCGGGACCTCCATGCGACATGGAGGACACCACGCCAAAATACTGAGGAGTCTGATTGGCATTGATAATGTCTAAAATGTCACGATGATGGTATGTGCTGGAACCTTGGCTGTATACGGTCGTAATACTACATTGTGGAATATATCCTTCTGGATACCATAAGATCGGAAGAGCGTCGTGTAGGGAAAGAGTGTAGATCTCGGTGG
>CALBTQ010000174.1 GCA_937967875.1 uncultured Pseudomonadota bacterium | reverse complement strand
TCGTTTTCCGTACCGACCGCCTCGGCGTGCCGTTGACCGAAACCGTGACCGGTGCGGATTTGCGTACGCCCACCGAAGTGCGCGACGCGATTTTGCTCATCGGGCAGGTGGCGCGCTCGACGAAACTGGTGCGCACGGGCATCGGTGCGGCGCGGCAGGACATCAACGTCAGCGTACGCGGCGGCAGCCGGGTGGAGATCAAAGGCGTGCCGCGCGCGCCCTATGCGGTCAAGCTGGTGCACAACGAGGCGATCCGGCAGATCAACCTGCTGCGCCTGCACGACAAACTGCACGAGCGCGGCTTGGATGCACCGGACAAAATTCAGATGAATTTCACCGACGTCAGCAACATTCTGGCCGGCGTCGAAATCGATTATATGCAAAAGGCGTTGATCGCCGGCGGACGCATCTACGGCGCCTGCATCAAGGGTGTGCACGATCTGGCGCTTCATCCGACGCAACCGGGCGTGACGTTCCTCGACGAACTCTCCGGGCGCGTTCGCGTCATCGCTTGCCTCGATCAACCGCCGATCGTCATCGGCAGCAATCGTTTGCCGGAATTCCCGCGCATCCATCGCACGGTCGAACGACTGCGGCGCCGCCTGCAGGTCACCGAGAACGACGATTTCTTCCTCGTGTGGGGACCAGAAGCCGATTGCCGCACCGCCGTCGAGGAAATCCGCCTGCGCTTCGGCGACGCCACGCTGGGCGTGCCCAAGGAAACGCGTCAGGCGCTGATCGGCGGCTTCACGACCTTCGAGCGCATTCTGCCCGGCCCGGATCGTATGTATCCGGACACCGACCTGCCGCCCACTCGCATCGATCCCGAGCGCATCGAGGCGGCACGTGAGCAGTTGCCGACCGCGCCGTGGGAGCGCGAAGCGCGCTATCGCGAATGGCGGGTGCCGCCGCAGACCATTCATTATTTGATTCGGTCGGGCGCGGCGGAAATTCTCGACGAGGTGGTCGAGAAGACCGGCGTCGACGGCCTGTTGGCCGCGGTGGAAATCGGGCAGCGCGCCAAGGCGCTCGGCCGTGAGGGTGTGCCGGTGCGCAATCTGCGTCCCGAGCGGTGGGTGGAGATTTTCGACCTGTATACCGACGGTCGTATCGGCGTCGAATCGATTCGTACGCTAGCCGCTCGGTTGTCCCGGGAAGGCGAGATGTCGCTCACCGAGGCCTGCGCCGCCGAGGGGATCGATCCGGCGGGCGAGGAACAGTGGCACGGCGCGGTCGATTCGCTGATTACGCGTATGGCCGATGTCGTCGAAGCCGGCGTGGATGAGAAAACGCTGCGCTATCTCACCGGCCAGGCCGTGTACATGCTCAACGGTAAAGCGGCGGCCAAGGATGTCGTGACCTACATCAAAGAACGGCTCGAGGAGGGCAACCTATGACCACGACGGCTGTTGAGCGCGATGACATGTTTCAGGGATATCGCGGCCTGGCGAAGGAAGCGCTGGCGCGTTTCAGCGTCGGCGTGTGGTCCGAGGTGGCCATCACCAACGACGAGGACTCGACCTTCGAGGGCGTCATTTTACCGCGCAACGAAACGTGCGACGATTTGCACATCGTGGTGAAGCTGTTCAACGGCTACAACATCGGCGTGGCCGTGCAACGGATCGTCGCAATACGTGAAACCGGCTATCGCAAGGCGGTCTACAAGATTCCCGAGAAGGACTTTCCCTTCGACAAAGGCAAGAAGAACGTCACGCTGCTCGGCACCGGCGGCACGATTGCCAGCCGGCTGGATTATCGCACCGGCGCGGTGATTCCGGCGTTTACGCCCGGCGAGTTGTACGGCGCGGTGCCCGAACTGGCCGACATCGCCAACCTGAAAACGCACAAACTGTTCGGCGTGTTCAGTGAGAACATGGGGCCGATGCAGTACAAGGCGCTGGCCGAGGCGATCGGCAAGGAAATCGAAAAGGGCGTGGACGGCATCGTGATCGGGCACGGCACCGACACCATGCACCATACCGGTGCGATATTGAGTTTCATGGTTCGCAATTCGCCCGTGCCGATCGTGCTGGTCGGCAGCCAGCGCAGTTCGGACCGCCCGTCGTCGGATGCGGCGCTCAATTTGATCAACGCCGTGCGCTCGGCCGCCGAGTGCGACATCGCCGAGGTGCTGCTGTGCATGTTCGGCCCGACTTCGGACAAATACGACCTGCTGCATCGCGGCACCCGCTGCCGGAAAATGCATTCGAGTTACCGTTCGACGTTCCGCTCGATCGGCGCAGGGCCGCTGGCTACGGTGCATCCGGAATTGAACGGGCAGACCAGTCACTTCAATTATTTGACCAGCAATTTCTTGAAGCGAGACAAAAACCGCGTGCCGATCATCACCCCGACCTTCGAGGAAAAGGTCACGATCCAGTACTACTACCCCAACTTCAATCCGGACATCATTGAATCGCTGGCTGATTTGGGATATCGCGGGCTGGTAATCGCCGGCACCGGGTTGGGGCACGTCAACAAGCCTTTGTATCCCGCGCTGCGGCGCGTAATCGAAAAAGGCATGACCGTGGTCATGACCGTGCAGACGCTGTGGGGCTACGCGCAGATGTACGTGTACGATACCGGGCGCGATCTGCTGGACCTGGGCGTGATTCCCCTGGACAACATGCTGCCGGAAACCGCGTACATGAAGTTGTGCTGGGTGCTGGGTCAGACCGACGATCCGCAGGAAATTCGCCGCTTGATGCTCACGTCGATCAACAATGAAATCACGCCGCGCGAGCCGCATAACGGGTATTTGATCATGCAGGGCGGGTTGCCCGAAGTCGAAGAGTTCGTTTTGCGGCACCTGAAATAGCGGTTAAGATGTTTTCGTTTTTGCGCTGAATATTGCCTGCAATACCTGGTGCAACTTGGCGGTAAAGTTGGCGCGATCCTTTTTCCCCGCCGGCGGGGGGCCGCCGCCGATCTCGCCCATCAAGCGCAGATGATTCATCAATTCACGCATGGCCAACGCGTTGCCGATCGAATCGACGGTGAATTCGCCGCCACGCATGTCCAACACACGCGCTCCTTTTTTCAAACAGCGATCGGCGAGAGGAATGTCGGCGGTTACAACCACATCCTCGGCGGAGACATGCTCGGCGATCCAATCGTCGGCGGCATCGGGCTCGCGACCGACGACTACGAGATGAATGCATTCGTCGGGCGGCACGTTCATGCGCGCGTTGCAGACCACGTGTACGGTTAAGCCGTATTTGGCGGCGGCGCGATAGATTTCATTTTTCACCGGGCAGGCGTCGGCGTCGATGAAAATGGCCATCATGCTTGTTGTTTCGCCTGCCAACAGCGCCTCACCATTTCTGGAAAGAATGTTCGATGAAGCCGCGGATGTTTTCGAATTCGACGACCGTTCCGTCATCCAGGGTCATCCGGCCGCTGAACGTGCCGAACATTTTATCGACCAGCATGCCCAGGTCACAGGTCATGATGCCGGCTTTTTGGTGATAGAACGGGGTGAGCGTCGCGCGCAGCAAGTCGCCGTCGCTGGTTACTTCCCACGGCTTCATAAGGTCGTTGGGATCGTAATCGAAATAGACGTGAAACAGTTTGTGCACCTTGCCGTGGTACTTCTGGATGTTCGAGGTGCCCCACGAATCGTCCGACCAGCCGTCGCCGATGTTGATGCCGATGATGTCGCCGTCCACGATGCCCGCGGCGAAGCCCCAGTGCCATTCATGCGAGTGCGGCCAGACGCCGCGTCCCCAGTCGAGCACCGCATAGGAATCTTCCGGCTGGAAAGTGTAGGTTTTGCCGTCGATTGTAATATCGCCCGAGGCGGGCATGCCGATGGTTTTGTTCTCGTAGAAAAAGTATCCCGCTTCGTTGAAAGGCGCGGCGGCCACGACGTTCTCGTCGCCCGGTTGCTGAGTCAGCGTGATATCGCAGCTCATCGGCGGAGCCAATAAGGTTTTGTCTACCCGCGCAGTAAGAGTGCGCACGCCCTCGTTATAGGTGATGTCGAATAGCGCATGCCGCGATTCATAGTGCGTCGTTTCCAACGGTGTGAGCGGAATGCCTCCGTGGCTGCCCAGCAACAGGTCTACGCCGCTGGTGATTGTGCCGGCGTTGAAATCGACAAGCTCGTAGCTGAAGAACGTTGCGTATTGGATGTCGGCGATGTTGAAGGCGAAGGCGAAATCGGGTGCGATGATCGTGTAGTGATCCCACACCTTGACGCGCCATTTCAGATTAGCGGGGATGTACTCGGGATTGTATTGCATCAGCGGCGTGCGCGCCCAACCGCGCCCGTGCAACGAGCCGTCGGGATTGAGCAGTAACGTCGGTTCGGTGATTTCCACCTGCGGATCGACGAAGTCGTCGTCAGCGCTGTCGTCGTCATCGTCAGCCGACGAATCGTCGTCGTCGTCGGTTGATGGACAATCCGTTTCGCAATCGCAGTCATTCTCTTCGTCGCAGGCGAGGAGTGACCAGCAAAACAGAGCCATCAACATTGCGATCAAGACAATCGATTTCATTTTCCTATTCCTTGGATGTATTGAATGTCTCAGCATCCGCAACCATTGTCATTATCGTCGTCATCATCGTTGGACGGCGTGACGTCGTCGTCATCGTCGTCAACGGCATCGTCGTCATCCATGTCGTCATCGTTGATGTCGTCGTCGATTGCATCGTCGTCGCTCGTGTCATCGTCGCTCGTATCATCGTCGATGGTGTCGTCGTCGGGCGGCGAATAGGGCTCGACGGCGGCGACATTGCTGATGCGTGACACGTTGCCCGCATCGTCGCGTGAACATAGCGCCACCTTGTTCATCGAACCGGAAAGCAACATGGTGATTTCCGCACCGGCGCTTTGATTCAGCGGTTGGTATTCGATCCCCGTTGTCGCGTTGAACGTGTCCCAATCGCCGAGGTCGGCCGCATCGGCGGCGTAGCGAATGTCGATTATATGCGGCCGGCCGCACCACCAATCGTCGCCGGGCAGCGTGAAGGTGATGCGCACCGAGCCTTGACCGTTGTCCTGCGCCGTCAGGTCGGTCACGCGTCCCGGCGGCAGAACGTCGTTTCCGTAGTAACCGCTGTTGTGCTCGTCGTGGTGGAAACGCGGCCAGTCGGAATTCATTTCACCGTCCGGGCAACTGTCGCCCACGCTTTCCCAGGCATACAGATACCCTTCGCGCGTATGCGCTACGACTTCCACCTTGCCGTCGGCATCCACGTCGCCGACGGCGGGCGAGGCCAGCGTCCATTTCTGCGTGTACTTGGGCCAGCCCTCTACTTCAGCGCCGTTGCCTTTTTGCGCATGGACCAACAAATCGCCGGTGCCGGAAATGATTTCCCGTTCGCCGTCGGCGTCCAGGTCGGCCGACACCGAGTTGAGCATCAGCGGAATGTCGCCGAACAAGCCGCGGAATTTTTTCCGATACGGACTGTCGAGCGTGTGGCCGACGATCATGGTCTTGAGCAGCTTGACGCCTTCGCTGGTGAATTGAAGCACGCCGACTGTCGGCAGCAGAAACAACGGTTCGTCGTCCGGCGTGATCGCCGAGAGCGTCGGCGAACCGGCCGCGTTGATGGAGGCTGCGTTGGTGATGTCCTCCATCACCAAGGTGTCGTCGGCGTAATGGAGAATGACCGGTGTCCACAACGTTGTGCCCAGGGCGATCACCGTGTCGCCGTCGCGCGTGTACACGGCGGGCGAGCCGCTGACGCCGCCGATGATGTTGAAATAGGGCAGCACGTTCGACGCGTGTTTGGGCTTTTCCGGCCAGTTCGGCAGGAACGGACCGCCGTCATGATCCATGCCGTCATGGTAGATGGCGTAGATGCGGCCGGTCAGCAAATCGCCGTCGTTGGGGCATTCCTCGTTGGTGGCGACCAACACCGACGGATACGAGCTGATGTGTGGATCTTCATGATGCGGATCGATGATGCCTACCGCCGGCGTGCCGAAAATGGCGTTGGGGATCGTGTTGCCGGTGCATACTTTCTCGGGCGCGACCAGTCCCTCGTCGGCGCGCACCAATACCGGCCAACCGGAAAGCGGGGCGGCAGCGCCGGGGGCTTTGGCCGGTTTCCAAACGTACACTTTCTGATCGACTGAACCGATGACGATTTCCAGTACGCCGTCCAGATCGAGATCGGCCAGCACCGGCGAAGACATGAAACCGTTGCCTAGACCGTAGCCGAGCACCGTGGACGGATCGGGCTCGTCGGCGGCGACCGGGAAGCCGGGCAGCAGCCATTCGCCATCGGGTACGGCCAGCGGATCAATCGCGTAAACAAGGCCACCGAGCGTGGCGACGACGATCTCCGGCGTCGAATCGCCGAACAGATCGCCCACAGCCACCGAGGCGAAAATGCCGAAGTGCGCCGGTCGACTGCCGCCGGTCAGATCCAACGGGAAGCCGGGCATGTCGCGATACTCGCCGCTTTGCGCATTATATTTCAGCACGACCAATTGCCCCGCGCCGGTGCCGAAGATGATTTCCAACCGGTGGTCGGCGTCTCCGTCCAGGTCGTAGAGCAGCGGCGAGGATTCGCCGGACGCGCCGATGTACACAGGGAAGCCCGGCAGCAGGCCGTTGTCGGGACTATCGTCGGTGTGCACGCTGATGGACTTGCGCATTTCGCC
>CALBTQ010000173.1 GCA_937967875.1 uncultured Pseudomonadota bacterium | reverse complement strand
CTATTCGTCGTTGAATAGCCTGGGCGTTTATGTCACAATCCCTGCACCCAACATGATCTTCATGTTGTTCACGCGGTAAAACTGTTGCTGCTCAAGCGGAAAGTTGGGTGCCTCATGAAGTTTGCTCATCTGTGGTTTGCCTTTCTGTGTCTGGTCCTGCTGCTGACCGCCTGCGGTTCCGATGACGACGACGATCAAGTCGACGATGACGATCAAGTCGATGACGACGATTCGCTCGCCGACGACGATTCCACCTCCGCCGACGATGACGACGCCACCCCCGTCGATGATGATGACGATACGGTCGATCCGACCGCCGATTGGCTGCGCGTCGGCTTCTCGCAGATTGAGGTGACGCCGTGCGAATCGGTGATTCTCGGCGGCTATGGCTTGCCGGCGTTCACCCGCAACAGTTGCCGCTGGTCCGAGGGGACGCACGATCCGCTGTACGCGCTGGGCTTCGCGGTCGAGGATCCGCAAAACGCGCGGCCCGCGATTCTGATCGTGCTGGACATTGTGGGAATCATGGCGCCCGAAACGGCGCGTGTGCGCGAGGGCGTGGCGACCGCACTGGGCCTGAGCGACGTCAACGTGATCGTCGCGGCGACGCACGTGCACAGCGGCCCGGACACGGTCGGGCTGTGGGGCTCGCTGATTCCGATCGAATCGGGGCGCGACGAGCAGGTGATCGACGCGATCATCGACGGTGCGATCGCCGCGGGCGTGGCCGCGTGGGAGGCGCGCGAACCGGCGATTCTCTCCACGGCGGTGGGCGCGGAGGCGGACTATCACGAAAACCGCATCGACTTCGAGCCCAATGGCGACATCGACGACACGCTGACGGTGGTCGCGGCGACCGATGCCGACGGCGAACTGCTGGGCACGCTGATGAACTGGGCGTGCCACCCGACCATCATGGGCCAGCAGAACAAGCTGATGACCGCCGGGTGGCCGGGCGCCTACCGCCGATTGATGGCCGAGCGTTTCGGCGGCACGCACCTGTTCATCCAGGGGGCGATCGGCGACGCGATCGAGCCGCTGAACCCAGTCAATCCGTTTCCCTCGTGGAACCTCGGCCTGGCCTGGGGCTCCTGGGAGGCGATCGAGGAATTCGCCACGGTGATCGCCGACGACGCGACCGAGATCATGTACAACCTCGCCCCGCTCGAATCGCAGCGCCTGCAAATCAACGAGGCCGGCGAGTTTTCCATGACCCTGGACAACATCATGTTCTGGGCGGCCGCCATTTCCGGGTTGATCCCGCGCGAGGCGCCGTTGGTCGGCGAGACGTTCTCCACGCCGATCGCCACCTTCGCCGTCGGCGGCCTGGGCTTCGCCACGCTGCCCGGCGAGTACGCCACTGCCTACGGCTTCGCCCTGCGCGAACTGATGGGCGGCAGCGCGCAGGTGATCGTCGGGCTGGGCATGGACTGGCTGGGCTACACGATCACCCCGGCGCAGTACGACGACGTCCTTTCGTATTATTATCAGATCGTGTTGAGCCCCAGCGAATTGGCCGGCGAAAACATGATGGAGGCGTACGGGGCCGTCTGGGCGTCGCCGACAGTCGAATAACGTATACCTTGAATTCGAGCGGACACTGTTCTACGATTTTTTCTATCGGGGGCAATAGAGAGGATCGTGATGAAAACGCACACCCTTCTTTTGTCCGTCGTTTTCTGCTTGTTGCCCTTCTTGCCGCTGCTTATTTCCTGCGCCGACGATGATGACGATAACGATGACGACGACGATGTTGTGGATGACGACACCGCGGATGATGACGCTACGGATGATGATCTCACCGATGATGATGCCGTCGACGATGACACAGCCGATGACGATACGACCGGCGACGACGATACCGGCGACGACGACACCGACGACGACGACACCGGCGATGACGACACCGATCCGACCGTGCTGTGGGCGGTGGGCGGCTTGCCGATGGTGTATCGCGCGGATGATCGCGAGGACAACGGCTTTTTTTTGAAGTACGCGCACGGGCAATGGACCTACGTCGAGCCGCCGATTCTCATGGGCTATATGAAACATATCTACTTTTCCGCGCCCGATCACGGTCTGGCCGCCGACCTTAAAAAGTTGTTGCGTTACGACGGCGCGCAATGGACGCAGGATACGTCGTTCGCGCCGCTTTTCGCGTCCTACACGATTCAGAGCGTTTTCGCCGAGCCCAACGCCGATTGGGTGATGGGCAATACGGCTGCCTTTGGGCCGTTCGCCTATCGCTACGCCGCGGGTCAATGGACGCTGACCGACACGTCCGCGCTGCCCACTCCCTCGCGGTTGAAAAAGCCGTTCGTTGTTGCGGGCGAGTTGTTCGCCGTTTTGGATTGCGCGGCGTTCCCGTTTTTCAGTTATCTGGTCAAATATGATGCGGCGACGGATGCCTGGAGCGTCGAGCATACCTTCACCTCGGTCGTCTATGAGGTAAGCTTTTACGATGCCGACAACGGCATGGCGGCGGGCGCCTGGGTAAGCGACATCATGGCCGGTTTCACCCTGTACAACTACCGCAACGGCGTGTGGAGCGAAGACCAAAACTTCCCCGAACAAACGCATTCCTCCAGCGGCTTGAAGGGCGTCGCGATGACCGGTGCGGACCAGGCGGTCGTCGTCGGCTACGAGGGCGATAAAATCTGGATCTACGGCAGTAAAATCTTCACTTACGACGCCGGCCAATGGACGCCCCCCATCTATTGGGAAGAGTACAACTTCGTCGCCGTGCGCATGGTGGAAGCGGGTCTGGGCTGGGTGATCGGCTATCATCTGCTGGAACTGATGTTCGGCGACACCGGCGTCATTGTGCGCCTGGAAAACGGACAAATAATTGAAGAGGAGCTGCCGGACGTGCCGCGCAACCTGTGGGTGCTGTGGGATCTGGCGATCACCGAAGCCGTCGAATAGGCGATTCAGGTTATTTGCATCAGTCGCAATGATTGATTGCGCCGCCGCGTGGAATCGGGTATTTTCCGCAAAAGGATATCCTGAAAAAGACAGTGGGGAGAGACCATGTATAACCTGGAAGTGATCGACAGCCAGAATCGCACCGTCGTTTTTCCGCTGAAGGTGGGCACCGTGTCCGTCGGGCGGCAGGGCGACAACGACATCGTGCTCAACGAAAAGAGCGTCAGCCGCAGCCATTGCCTGCTGTACGTCCGCGATAACTACCTCGAGGTGGAAGACTTGGGCAGCGCCAACGGGGTGATCGTCGACGGCAAGCTGATCACCAAGCGCACCGAATTCAAGCTGAACGACGAACTGATCGTCGGCGAGGTGCGCCTGGCCGTGCGCGAAGCAAGCAGCGACGACGAAATGCAAACCACCTTCATCGAGATGCCCGAATAGTAACTGCATTTCCCCAATTCGGATTTTCGAAATTATTAAAGGAAAGCCTCGCTACGCGCGGCTGCTTATGTCACTTTTTGGCGATGGCTTTTGAAGGTAAATTGCCGGATTATTTATCCAATACTTTTCGCACCTTCACCGCCAGGGCTTGCGGCGCATAGGGCTTGCCGATGAACTCGATGCCTGCATCGAGCACGCCGTGATGGGCGATGGCGTTTTCGGTGTAGCCGGAGGCGTAGAGCACCTTGATGTCCGGCCGGAGCGCCTGGATGCTTTGCGCCAATTCCTTGCCGTTCATCCCCGGCATGACGACATCCGTCATCAACAGATGGAGCGGTTCACTCATTTGCCGAACGGACTGCAACGCTTCGGCGCCGTTGGCGAAGGCGAACACGCGATATCCCTGCCGCGTCAAAACTTTCACGGCCATGTTTCGCACCAGAGGTTCGTCTTCCACGACCAAAACGGTTTCGGTTCCCGTGGGCATGATTTCATCGGTGGGAAACGTCAGTTTTTGCGCCTCGGCCGTCACCCGCGGCAGGTAGATTTTGAAGGTTGTGCCTTTGCCCGGTTCGGAATACACCTCGATATTGCCATTGTTTTGCTTGATCGCGCCGTAGATGGTCGCCAAACCCAGGCCGGTTCCTTTGCCCTTTTCTTTCGTCGTGAAGAAGGGCTCGAACAGGTGGCTGCGGATTTCCGGCTCCATGCCGACGCCATCATCCGAAACCGCCGCCATGACATATTCGCCGGGAACCAGATTGCTTCCGTGCTGCCGGCAATACTCTTCATCGAGCAGCACATTGTCCGTTTCCAGGGTGAGATGGCCGCCGTCAGGCATGGCGTCGCGGGCATTGACCGCTAGGTTGATCAGGATCTGCTCGGCCTGGCCGGGATCGATTTTTACGAAGCCGACGTTCTGTCCGGGGACAAAAACGAGATCGATGTCCTCGCCGATCAGGCGGTGCAACATGCGGAGCGAACGTTCGATGACTTCGTTCAGGTCCAACACCTTGGGTTCGATCAATTGTTTACGCGAAAAGGCCAGGAGTTGCCGTGTCAGACCGGCGGCGCTTTCGGCGGCCTGACTGACGTCCGACAACAGTTCATAAAGCGGATCGTCGGCAGGCAAATCCATTATGGCCAGCGCGACGTTGCCGCTGATGCCGGTCAGCAGATTGTTGAAATCGTGCGCTACGCCGCCGGCCAAGCGACCGATGGATTCCATTTTCTGGGCTTGCGTCAACTGTTCCTGCAGTTTGACGCGCTCTTCCTCGGCCCGTTTGCGTTCGGTGATGTCCCGGATGAAGGACACCAGATTGCCGCCTTCGGTCGCCTTGTACTGAACGCTGATTTCGACATCGATAATGCTGCCGTCCTTACGGCGATGGAGACTCTCGAAGCGGTCGTATCCCTCATTTTTTACTTTCTCGAGGTGTTTGGCCGTTTCCGTTGGGTTTTCCATCGCCTCGATATCGAAAATGGACATGGTCAACAGTTCCTCTTCGCTGTAACCGCTCATGCGGCAATAGGCTTGGTTGACCTCCAACAATCGGCCCTGTGCGCTGAACAGCCAGAAGCCGTCCAGGGTGGTTTTCAGGATGTCGCTGTGTCGATCCTGACTTTTGCGCAAGGCCGTTTCCGCTTCGCGTCTTTTAGCCAGCATCACATTGGCCGATCGGGCCAAATCCTGAAATTCGGCAATGCGCAGCGGCGTCACGTCGATCGGTTCGCCGCCCGCTTCCATGGCGCGGAAGAAGGAAAGGAAAACCTCGATCTGACGATTGAAGGCGCGCGAGACAAGATAGGAGAGGGCGTAGATCGAAGCCAGCACGACAAGGAAAAGGACGGCCAACCATTGCAAACCGGTCATGACCTCGTGACGCAACTGGGCTTCTTTTTCCTGGATGATCGACTCGACTTCGTCCAAATAGACGCCGGCTCCGATCATCCACTGCCATTCCGGGATGCCCTTCATGAAGGAGACCTTGGGCGCGTGTTTGCCGGTCGTCGGTTTCTCCCAGTGGTAATAAATAAAGTCGCCGGCCGGATTTTCCACCGCCCGTCGTTCCTCCTGGATCACTTTGACGCCGAAGGGATCGGTCATGTCCCAGATATTTTTGCCGATCAAGTGCGGCTGCGTGCTGTTCATCAAGGTCACGCCGTCGTAGCTGACGACAAAAATATACCCGTCCTTGCCGAAGCGGATATGGCCGATCCGGTCGAGAACTTCGCCTTGAATGTCCTTTTCCACGTCGTCCAGATATTCGCCGGTGCCGATGAATCCGTTGAAGGGCTCGAAATATTTGACATAGGCGATCTTGGGAAAACCGCGGCCTTCGCTGGCGGGTTTGGTCCAGGAATACCGATAAAAGCCTTCCCCCTGATTTTGGGAGATGTCGATCATGTCGCGGATCACATATCGGCCCTGGGTGTCCTGTAGGGTCAGCAGGTTTTTCCCTTCCTGTTCCGGTCGATCGGCAAAAAGGATTTCCACGCCGTCATGGCCGGTGGCGAAATAATAACCGCGCCCATTATGAAAGCGGATGGCCCGAAGCGCTTCGACGATCAACGCTTTGATTTTCTCCGGCGGCATTTTTCCCCGGTACTGTTCGGCCAGATGCGTACCGATCGCGTGGGCTTCCAAGGTGCGGTTCTTGATGGTCTCGCGCAGCCGTCTTTCGCGAATCGACTGCATATACTGAACATAATGAAAGGATTTTTCGACCTCGGATTTGATGAGATTCTTCTGCGCCTCGATGTACTGGCGGCGAAGGACCTCGGACTCTTTCTGAAAGCGGGAATAATTGCCGAAGAAGACAAGACCGGCAACCAGCGCGGTCAATAGGGTGGCTAAAATCATCAGACCGAAAAAAAGAAGACTGCCCAGTCGGGGAGTCGTTTGCCGAGATCTCATTTTCCCCCTCTTGCCCATGCTGTCGTCATTTCGTTTTCTACGATGTCAGAGAATGTGCAATTACAGCCGAGTTTCCTTTTGCATAGATTTTATTCGGTCTTTTTCTGTTACAGGATTAGTCATCTCATTATTCTAACGCAAGATGTGACGATTGAAAATGCATGTTCCGCATCAATGGGACACATGGGACAAAACGGAACACTTCGGGACACTTTGTTCCACGGTAATAGGATAACCGTTCGAGCGGAATATGCGCCGTAAGGGTTGGTTCATTTAATTAGGGAGATCGGAAGAGCGTCGTGTAGGGAAAGAGTGTAGATCTCGGTGGTC
>CALBTQ010000172.1 GCA_937967875.1 uncultured Pseudomonadota bacterium | reverse complement strand
ATGATCCAGATGACCTACGACCTCAACGAATCGATGTGGCTGACCTAGGCGCTTGCCGACGCGGCGATGCTGGTCACCGGCTACAACACCGACACCGCGTGGCTGGCCGACTTCGTCGCCAATCCCGACACGTCCTTCTGGGACGACGGCGAATCGATGCATTACGGCGCGGCGTTGCTGATGGGCGCGTATCT
Source organism: uncultured Pseudomonadota bacterium (assembly GCA_937967875.1). GTDB lineage: Bacteria > Lernaellota > Lernaellaia > Lernaellales > Lernaellaceae > CALBTQ01. The sequence continues at coordinate 14,399 of CALBTQ010000172.1, read as the reverse complement.
GTATCAGGTCGGCGGGGCCGAGCTGCTCACGGCGATCACCGCCGACGGCGACGACGGCGAAGCGAGCGTCGACACGCAACTGCAGGCGCTGTCGGGCATGACCTTCAACGGCTTCTTCGGCGACATGGCCGCGGCGATCGCCGCCGATTTCGCCGACCTGCCGATGCAAACGGAGCTCGACCCCAACCTCGGCGGCTTCATGCTGCTGGACCTGGGCGAGATCGCCTGGACCGACGAACGAACGCCCGACCTTGAGCCGTTCACCATCGACTTCGAAGTGCCCGCCGGCGCGCTGCTGGCCTATCGCTTCACCGTGGCGGACACGGCGAACATGACCGCGCTGACTTTTTCCGGCGACGGCGCGTCGATGATCGAAGGCGCGCTGCTGGATCTGCGCGACGACGAAATGACCGCGCAACGCTTCAACGCCGGGTGGGATAGCTGGCCGCAGGTCAACGCATCCTTCGAGGGCGACGCCGCGCTGCTGCTGGTGCTGGCCAATCCGCAACACAGCGAGGCCGTCGGCGCCGTGCAGCTCGACTTCGACTACCAGCAGGAAACGCCCGACGACGACGCGGACGACGATGACGATGATGACGACGACAATGCTGACGACGACGGCGGCGACGACGACGATGATGACGATGACGGGTGCGGGTGTTAATGAATGCGGTGCGGCGAACGCCGAATGCGGAATGTTAACGAATGCGTGATGGCGTGTCTTGTTTGAACCGTCATCCCTTCGTCTTCAAGCCCGCAGGGCGCAGGTCAGTAGCGAAGGGCGAAGCCCTGGAACAAGACGTAGCAACCTCAATCAAACCCCTGAAAGGGGTGCAGGTGAAGCTTGCCTCCGGCGGAACAGCCGATCATTTTCAACGTATACGCTAATCGCCGTGGCCGATCTGATGCGAATTATCAAAGATTCCTTCGTTCTTCCGGGGCTTGTTGGCTCTGGGTGGGCTGTGGTTTCCAGGGCTATCGAGAATGTCGATAAATGCGCCGTCAGGCGACCAACAGCCCCGTCAGGGGCGACAGAGGGTAGCCCGGTGTGTGAGCCGCCGGGCAAAAAAATTTGATTTCCCCCCAAGCCCCGCAGGGGCGGCAGACGTAATTATTCTAAAACGAGAAAATCGACAGTCTCCACTGGCGGGATCTTGTTCCCCAGGAACATGGCCGTACTTAAATTTCTACGAGCACAGCTTTCGCCTTGCGGCGAAAACTATGGCACACGCAAAGATGGTCATTCGGAGGCGCACCACAAGCGCGACGAAGAATCTCCGTTCATCAACGAGAGATCCTTCGCTGCGTTCACGATGACTTAATTAAAAAACGGCCGCAGCGGGCCGTTTCTTTCGTTTAACAATCGGTGAAAATCAGAACATCGCGTAGATGAATTCCTGCGCCACCCCGGCGAACAACAGCGCGGTGGTGAACAGCCCCCAGGCCGCCAGGGCGATGCCGAATTCCTTGAGCGTCTCTTTGTTCATCTCCTCAACTCCCCAGCAGTTGCCGCAGCAGCGGGAACAGCTTCGGAATGAACGGGAACATCTTGAAATAGTACAACACCGCGATGTGCATCGGGTGGTGGAACATCGGCCAACTGATGTTGAAGAACGTGTGCACTATGACCACGCCGATGACCTTGCCGTACCAGGTCGGTTTGCGGTCGGGCATCAGGCGGTTTTTCGCGCGCATGTAGTACCGGAAGACGATCATGCCCACGCCGTGATAGACGCCCCAGAAGAACATGCCGAGCGCCAGTTTGTGCCACAGCGCAATGGCGATGAGCGTCAGCAGCGAGTTGATGTTCGTGCGCGCCTCGCCTTTGCGGCTGCCGCCCAGCGGAAAATACACGTAGTGCATCAGCCAGTTGGTCAGGCTGATGTGCCAGCGCCGCCAGAAGTCGCGCACATTGGAGGCCAGCAGCGGCCAGCGGAAGTTCTCCATCACGCGGATGCCGAACAGCCGCGCCATGCCGATGGCCAGATCGCTGTAACCGGAGAAGTCGGCGTACAGGTAGAAGAACCAGAAATAGCCCGCCGCCCACAGTTCCAGCGTGCCGACCGTCGGCGCCAGACCCTGCTTGGTCATCATCGGTCCGGCCAGCTTGAGGAAGAAGTCGGCGATGACGAACTTTTTCACCACGCCCTGCAAAATGCGCCAGATGCCGATGCTGATGTCGTCGGCCGTCGGTTTGCGCAGGCCGCCCGCGGTGCGCAGTTGATCGCCGAAACTGTCTTCCGGCTTCTCCTTGCCGATGGTGAAAAAGCGGTGGATCGGCCCGGCGACCAACGTGGGGAAGAACGCCACGTACAGGAAAAACTCCAGCGGCGTCGCCCGCAGGTTCTTGCCGCGGTAGACCTCGACCAGGTAGTGCACCGCGCGGAAGCTGAAATAGCTGATGCCCAGCGGGATGCCGAATTTCTCGACCAGCAGCGCCGCCGCCTTGCCCTCGCCCATGCCCAGCAGCATGAAAACGATCTGCGTCAGGCCGGTGCGCGCCTTGAACAAAAAGAGAATGCCGATCGCGACCAGAATGCCGAAGATCAGCCACCACTTGCGCCCGCGTTTGGTCTGCGCCGTGTCGATCAGAATGCCCAGGACGAAAATGCCGTACAGGTACAGCAACAGGAACACGCCGAAGACGATCGAGCAGGAGAAGTAGTAGCCCAGGCTCACCGCCAGCAGGTAATGCGGGCGCAGCTTCGCGGGCACGACGCTCCAGTACAGCGCCGCGCTGACGACGACAAAGAGCATAAAGGCCCAGCTTTGCATTTCCATCGTCGCCCTACCTGCGTTTGTTCTTCAGCGCCCGCTTGATCTGCGGGAACATATATTTGGCCAGTTGTTCGTGACCGTTCATGTTCAAATGGTCGAGGTCGGAGTAATGCCGACTGTCGATTTTATCCACCGCGTCGACCACCTTCTTGTGATGTTTGAGCACCTTTTTGATCGTGCGCGGCTTGTACAGCGCCATCACCTCGTCCCAATCGAAGAACTCCTTCTGATCGACGAAGGACTTGTTGATCGGGTTGAGGAAAAACAGCACGTTCACGTTGCGCGTTTCGGCGTAGGCCAGGTAGTCGCCGAAGGTCGCCCAGTTGATGTTCTCGTCGGAAAAATCGAAGGCCTCGCAGTGGTGGTAGTTGAGCTGCACCACGTGCTCGGGAATGACCATCCACAGGTAATCGGCGTTGCGCTCGTCGTGCGTGGTGCGGTGCGCCTCGACCAGCAGCGGATCGGCCCAGCCCATTTCCATTTTGATCCAGTCCGAGGCCGAGGTCGCCGGCCGGCGGTAGTTGCCGGTGAAGAAGAAGGTCATCAGCCCGCGGTAGCGGTAGGTCGCCGACAGTTTGCGGGCCTGGAAATCCAGCCAGATCTGCCGGTAGCGTTCGTCGGGAACCCGAAACTTTTTGCGGTAGTTTTTGAAATAATCCGGCTCGTCGCGGAAGTAGTAGATCGACTCGTCGTGGGTGAACGGGTTGATCATGCTCGCGTGCACCGAGAACATTTTAATGTGCACCGCCTGGACGATCAGGTCCGGCTTGTGCCGCATCGACTCGATCATGTTGCCGAAGTGGTCGCCGAAGCGGTTGCCGGCGCTCGACAGGTTGTAGCAGCGCACGTCCTTGTCGCCCTGCTCGCGGAACATGCGCTCGATGATCGCCGGGAAATGCTTGCCGTCGGCGCAGTTGCCGTAACCCTGCACGACCGAACTGCCCAGAAAAACGATCTTGCGGCCCTTGTGCTTGTCCATCTGGTCGAACAGATAGGGCATCGCCGCGGTCGTGTTGCCCGGATTGCGTTCGATGATGTGCCTGCGGGAAAAATAGACGCGTACGCCGATTTCGGTCAGCAGCACCAGCACCAAAAAATATAGGCCGATGCGAAAAGCGCGATAGCGCGGCGCGTGCCAGAAGTTGTTTTTCGTTTCGCTCACCTGTGCGCCCTGTCCCTCATCCGTCGCCGCGGCCGCCCAGCGGCCCGGGCATAAACAAATGGAACGATGTTTTTAGCATAAACCGACCGATGCTGAAAAGCGGCATTTCCGGAGGAGGTGGATCGGCGTCGGTTCAATCGCCGCAACCGAAAGGATGGCGGATGCTGCACGAGTCGTCCGCGCTCCTCCACTGTTGCGCGTTGGCCAGCAGAATCGCCGCCGAACCGGCGATCGTCCTCTTATCCTTATTGAGTATATTCGATAACAGAGGCACCAGGAGTAAGTACTTCTTGCGCCGGCTGATAAACGGATTGTTCGCAATCTTTTCGGCTTCGCGTTGTATTTGGATCAGATCGGGCGCCCACTTCACATTGGGTCGGCTTAAATCGTAGCTTCGATGCGCGGGCTGGAATTGAGGCAGATCCCCGATGATAATCTCCTTAAACCGGTTGTGGGTATTGCGAATTCCGGCATTTCTCTTATTAATGTCGATGGCAGTTTTCGGCCATTTATAAAAACTGCAACCAAGGTTTTTCTGATGAACGGAGGGAGCGGATATTCGAATATACGGTCGCTTGGTTCTGTCGGAAACGATATGTGATTCATAGGTAAGTTCTATTTGGCTGCCGGGAAGTTCTTCCTCGATCAATCCCTTGGCTCGGTCAACCCACGTTTGATCGGGCGCCTCGGCCAACGATTCCAACTCACGGTCGATGCGCCTCACCTTCTCACGGAAAGTCTGTGATTCTTCGTACGCCGGTGGATTCTTCAGGATTATTAAGTAAAACCCTTTTTCCCAGATTTCTTGGTAATAACTGTAAAACTCCCCGCTTTCCTTTTCAAAACGTTCGCGCGTTTCCCGCATGGGGATGCCGTTCAAATAGATTTCATACGCCGCATCGTTCACAATTAAAACATTGTCTCGCTGGAAAAAAAGTCCCAGGAAAAACAAGTGGCTGTCGCGTAAAACCACCCGAGCGCCTTCCGGCGGCGCGGCGGCTTTGGTCGGAATGGTAAAAAACGAATGCGCCTTTTCGATTTCCTCTTCGCTCGCCAGCAACAGGAATGTGCCGTAATCGGTTATTCTGCTTTGCAGTTCGGTATGCTTTTCCCGGCCGATCGCCTTGGCGTCGTACAACGCGATCATCTCGTCGATTTCCCGCTCCGTGATGTCGATGACGCTATCGCCGGACGACGTTCTGACGGCGCTCGTGTTGGACGCCGAAGTCGACTCGTCCGACCCGCCGCACGCCGGCAGGAAAAAGCACAAGACAACGGCCGACCAGAAAAATGCCGATTTCATCAAACCCCTCACTCCAGGAGAGAATCGGCAAATACGCTACCATTAAACGTCGACGCTCTCAATTTGAAGGACACAAATGCGCATCCTTTCCGCTCGGCCGGGATGCTTGATCTTTGTTATCTGATGTTATACGCTTGCCCGGCAACCACATATGGAATGGGTGACATGCTTCACCGTTTTATCCTTTTGACGATTTTGGCGCTGTTGTTTTCCTTTGCCGCTTGCAACGGCGATGACGATGACAACGACGATTCGGACGACGACAACAACAACGAGGATGATAACGATGACGATTCGTCCGATGATGACGACAATGACGACCTTACACCCCCCGAAGGTTGGCGTATGGAATTGGTGGATGACAACCATGCCGGAAGGCACAACAACCTTCTTTTCTCTCCGTCTTTCGAGCCTGTTATAGTATATTATCGAGATAATAATTATGACACGATCCCGGCGGTCGCCGAAAAGAACGGAGCCGCATGGAATATCGAACAATTGGACGCGACCGAGGCTAACTGGGATCTGCATTTCACAATGGATTCGACAGGCTACGGCCACGTCGCTTTTTATGCGTTTTCACCCGAAACGATCAACTACGACTTGCTTTATGCGACCAATAAAAGCGGTGCATGGGAAATACAACGTGTCGAAGAAGATTTGACAACATTGTTTGAAGGCTGCGGCTTGGCGCTCAATGCCGCCGACGAACCATTTTTCGTTTATGAAAACCGAGGATTTGTCGGCAACGAGTATCTGGAATCCGTTTTTCTGGCGGCGTGGAACGGCGACGGATGGGACAGTGAACGAATCGCCACCGGCGCCGAGCCGACCATGGCCATCGACAAGAACGATGTTATCCACGTTGTTTATCGAACTCCTTGCGACGTCGATCTGCCGACCGCGGATTGCGGCAAGCTCATGTACGCGGTGAAAACAGCGGATGAATGGCAATTTGAAACGATCGACGAGTTGGATGAAAACAATGCGGATCCCGGATTCACTCCTTATGAATTTTCCGATTTGCTATTGGAACTCGATGAAAACGGATTCGCTCATTTAGTTTATCGTGTGCATTTCTGGGACGATCCGGAAGAGCAGAATCATTATATTTTCCAAACCAAATACGCCTCGAATGTCGGCGGAACATGGGAGTCGTCTCTGGTGCGGGATCGAAGCTACCTGCTGAACGCCGCCCTCGATCCGGCGGGCAAGCCACACATTTTACTATCCGACACCACCGAGTCCGAGTGGCGGGTCTGGCGCTATGCGAAAAGCGAATCCACCTGGGAAAGCGAATGTCTGAATCTTCCCTCCAATCCCGTCGACCTGTTTATCGACGCCGACGGCTTTTTTCATCTCAGCTACGCCGAGTTGACCGACATGGGCGACGGCGACTCCCTCTACTACCTGACCAACCGGCCGCAGTGAGATAAACGCTGGCCCCGGCGGGCGCGGTCGTGTATCCTGCGGGCCATGATACGCGCGCAAAACCCCAATCGAAAAAAGAAACGCGGCGGCGATCCGCGCTGGGACCGCTTCAGCGACAAGGCCAAACGCGAAGGCTACGCGGCGCGCTCGGTCTACAAGCTACAGGAGATCGACGAACGGCTCGGCCTGCTCAAGCAGGGCATGCGCGTGCTGGACCTGGGCTGCCATCCGGGCAGTTGGCTCAAGTACGCCGCGCAGCGCGTGGGCGGCAACGGTCGCGTGTTGGGCATCGACCGCACGGCCACCAAGCCGCCGGCGGCCAACGCCGTCACGCTGACCGCCGATCTGACCGAGCCGCTCCCGGCCGAACTGGGCGGCGGCTTCGACGTGGTGCTGTCGGATATGGCGCCCGACACCACCGGCATTCGTCACGTCGATCAGGACCGCAGTGCGCTGCTCGCCGAAATCGCCCTGGACATCGCCGCCCGCCACGGCAAAGCCGGCTCGGCGCTGGTGATCAAGATTTTCCAGGGTCCCGATTTTCACACCCTGCTGGCCCGCGCCAAGCAACTGTACGAGAAGGTGCGCTGCATCCGGCCCGAGGCGGTGCGCAAGGAAAGCATCGAAGTCTATATTGTCGCGGTCGGCAAGCGCGAGGCGGGCGCGGCGTCCGAGTGATTCGACAGGGCGTGCTCTACGCCCTGCGCGATCCAGGGATGGATCGCCATTTTCGGCGATATTCCTTTTCGCCAAAAATGAAGGAAAACAAAAACCGCGCTTTTTGTTTTCCGTCATTGAAAACGCCACGGACGGCGTTTTCAAAATCAGAAATAGAAATGTGTTTTCAGCACCAGACTTAATGGGATGTACTGCGCTTCGATCGTCGCCTGCTCGCCGGGACGCGGCTCGAAGTAATAGACGATCCCGAAACGGTTCTCCAGGCGCGCCATGAGCGACAGTCCGAAGTTCTCGTGCGCGCGCCACTCGATGCCCCAGTCCATCATCGCCGCCGCGCCGTAGGAGGTCTGGTTGTAGCCGTCCAGCTCGGCGTCCACGCGCACCACGCCCGCGCCGATGTCCACGAACGGCCGCACGGGCTTTTCGTTGAACCACAGGCGAAACAACCAGTTAAGTTGGTAGAAATTCAAGGTCTGGTCGAAATCGTAGGTCCGCCCGATCTCGCCCGGGCAGTGGCTGCGGCCGGTCAGCGCGCCGCGAAACTGGCTGAACAACCCTTCGGTGATCAGCCCGAATTTCAGCCAGCGGCCGGTCGGGTAGTAGCCGAACGACAGGCCGTACACGCCGTTGGGATCCAGTTCCGATTCGTCGTCGGAACTGCATTTGTCTTCGCGGTCGGTGAAGGCGCGCAGTTTGTAGCCGTAGGCCAGCAGCGGCAGCGGCGTGTAGCCGGCGATCAGGTCGGCGCTGAAATGCTTGTCCGGCTGCCAGCGCGGCGCGCGGGCGGGAACCTCGTCGGCCTCCTGCGCCATGACGGCAAACGGCAACGCCAGCAAAAACAACAATGTGACGAGCGGGACAACGCGGCGCATCTTCACCCCCGAACGGTCGCCTGATAATCGGTGTTCGCACCTCTATAACAAGTTTTATGCACACCGGCAATCAGACTTCGGCGTATGAACCGATGTTCGCCGTGTCGTGAGAGGATGTCTGCCGCCCCGGCAGGGCTTGGCGGTTTTATTTTCCGCAAGCCTCGCCAGAGGCGAAAAAAGGTAGCCTGGGGCGTGAGTCCCAGAAGAAAATAGTCTCGCCAAACCGCCTTTCCCGTGCCCGATGGACGGTATTTCACAAAAAAATCCGTGACAAAGCCGCCGGATGTTGGTTAATAAACACAATTATGCTATGTTTTTGGTTCCGTTGAGTCATTCGGCGCGTGGGGAAATCGCCATACGCAATTTTGAGGAAAGACCATGAAAGCGTTTTGCCCGGTTTGCTCGGCCGGTTACCCGATACCGGACGACAAGGTGAAAGACAACGGCTTGCCCGTCAAATGCAAACGTTGCGGCGCGGTGTTCCGCGTGTTTCCCGGCGACCGCGAAACGATCGTGCAGTCCGAGCCGACCGTCCCCGAAGCGCAGTGGCGCGAGGCCGAACCTCAGCCCAAGCCCGCCAAAAAGAAAAAGAAAACTTCCGCCGCACGCGAAAGCGAAGAAGCGAAGAAGGTCGTTAAATCCACCGCGCTCGACGAGAAGCCGGTTCCGCCCGAGCCGCCGCTGCCGATGAAGGAAGAAATTCCCGCCCCGGCCGAAGTCGCGCCTGAACCCGAACCCGAAGTCGCGCCCGAGCCCGAGCCCGAACCCGAGCCCGCGCCCGAACCCGAGCGCGAGCCCGAGCCGGAACCGGAGATGGTCGTCGCCGAGGCCGAGGAGCTGGCCGAGGACGAGCTGACCGCCTACGCCGAGGTCGAGGCCGTCGAGGTCGAGCGCGCGCCGCAAACCGACTTCGACATGCCGCCGCGCCTGGCGAAAAAGAAGGCCGACCAGGAATTCGAAGACGACGATTTCATGAAGGTCGATCGCCTGGGCAATCTGCGCCCGTTCCTGATCGGCGCGGCGATCGTCGCGGTGGCGGCCGTGATCGTGGTGGTGATTCTCTCGATCGTCCGCGAAAGCGGCGAAGTGCTCAACAACGTGAAAAAACGCGACGAAGCGGCGCAGGTTTCCTACGAAGACGCCAAGAAGAAACTCGATTACGCCACCAAATTCCAGAACGGTCAGCGGGCGATGGACGCCGGGTCGGTGGAAGGCTACGTCGCGGCCGTCGAATGGTTCGACAAATCGCTGGCCGCCATGGCCGAGTATCTGCCCGCCCTGGCCGGCAAAGCGACCGCGCTGGCGCTGGCGGCGGTCGAGTATGAAAAAGCCGACGGCGTCGACGAGGCCTGCAAGCTGGCCGACGAGGCGCTGGCGAAAAACGAAAAAGCCGCGGAAGCCTTGCGCGCCAAGGCCGCGTGTCTGCTGGCGCAGGGCAAACTCGACGAAGCCGACCAGTCGATTCAGCGTGCGCTGACCGCCGTCGAAGGCGACAACGCCGAGGACGCCAATTCCAATTTCGTGCTGGCCCTGATCTACGTCGCGAAAAAGGATCTGGACAAGTCGATGTACACGCTCAACAGCGTCATCGCGCTCAATCCGCTGCACTTCCGCGCCTATCACCAGTTGGCCGACGTGTACGCCACGCGCCGCGCCTGGCAGTTGGCGCTGGACGCGGAAAAAAAGGCGCTGAGCATCAATTCGCACAACGAAGAGGCCAAGCGCCGCATCGAGTTCTACAACGAACAGCTCAGCGGCAAGCTCAAGGAAACCGCGCTCGTGCCCGGCATGTCCGCCGAGATGGGCAGCGAGCTGGATAAAAAGAACACCGCCGAAAGCCTACAAGAGAAAATCCGTTCGGCCATGCGGCGCGGTTCGACCAACGAAGCGCTGGGGTTGATCAACGAACTGCTCAAGCTCGGTACGCACACCGGCGTCGCCTACATGCAAAAATGCCAACTGCTGGTCAACAGCAACCAGCGCGACGCCGCGCTGGACGCCTGTTCGGTCGCGCGCAACTACAACCCCGACGCTTATTATTTCCTCGGCGCGCTCTACGAGATCCAGGGCAACACGCAGATGAAGGAAACCAATTACCGAGCTTACCTCAACGCCCGGCCCAACGGCGCTCACGCGGCGGAAGTGCGGTCGATTCTCGGCATGAACTAGGAGATTTCCGTGAGCGATAAGATCTCACGCGAGACGGTGATGCACATCGCCGCGCTGGCCCGGTTGCGGGTCGACGAGCGCGAGCTGGACACGCTCACCCGCCGCATGGGCGAGATTCTCGATTACGTCGCGCGTCTCGAAGAGCTCGACCTGGACGCCGTCGAGCCGACCAGCCACGCGGTCGATCTGCAGGGCGCGCTGCGCAAGGATGTGACCGGCGAAAGCATGAACGCGGCGCTGGCGCTGGCCAACGCGCCGGACAAAGCCGCACCCTTTTTCAAGGTGCCCAAGGTCATCGAAGGCGGGGGCGACGCATGAGCCCTTCGCGCGACTGGTCGATCGAGGAAACCGCCGCCCACCTGCGCGCGGGCGACGTCACCGCCGTATCGTTGGCCGAAGAGGCGCTGGCGCGCATCGCCGCCGATGACGAGCAACTCGGCGCGTGGCTGCACGTCGATCGCGAGCACGCGCTGACCCAGGCGCAGGCCGCCGACGACCGGCTGCGCGCGGGCGACAACATCACCGAACTCACCGGCGTGCCGTTGGCGATCAAAGACAACTTCAACGTCGTGGGGCTGCCGGCGACGGCCGGTTCGAAAATCCTGGGCGATTACGTCGCGCCCTACGAATCGACCGCCACCGCGCGCCTGCGGCGGGCCGGCGCGGTGCTGGTGGGCAAGACGAACCTCGACGAATTCGCCATGGGCTCCTCGGGCGAGTACAGCGGTTTTCGGCCGACGAAAAATCCGTGGAACCTCGCCTACACGCCCGGCGGCAGCAGCAGCGGCAGCGCGGTGGCTGTCGCCGCGCGGCACGTGCCCGGCGCGCTGGGCACCGACACCGGCGGCTCAATCCGCCTGCCGGCTTCACACTGCGGCGTCGTCGGCGTCAAGCCGAGCTACGGCCGCGTCAGCCGCTACGGCATCTTCGCCTTCGCCTCCAGCCTCGACCAGGTCGGTCCCTTCGCCCGCACGGTGCGCGACGGCGCGTTGCTCTTGCAGCACCTGGCCGGGCACGACGAACGCGACGCCACGACCGTGCCGCTGGCCGTGCCCAACTACCTGGCCGCCTGCGAGCGCGGGCTGGACGGTCTGCGCATCGGCATGCCGCGCGAATATTTCGGCCCGGGCATCCAGCCGCAGGTCGAAGAAGCCGTGCGTCGCGCGATCCAGGTAATGAAGCAGAACGGCGCCGAGGTGCTCGACGTTTCGCTGCCGCACACGCCCTACTGCGTCGCCGCGTACTACCTGATCGCCCCGGCCGAATGCAGTTCGAACCTCGCCCGCTACGACGGCGTGCGCTACGGCGTGAGGGCCGCCGGCGACGACCTGGGCGCGATGTACACCGCCACTCGCCGGCATGGCTTCGGACCGGAGGTCACGCGGCGCATCCTGCTGGGCGCCTTCGCGCTGTCGGCGGGCTACTACGACGCCTACTATCTCAAGGCGCTCAAGGCGCGCACGCTGATCCGCAACGACTTTCTCAAGGTCTTCAACGAGGTCGATGTGATCGCCGCGCCCGTCGCGCCCGAACCGGCCATCCGCCTGGGCGAGCGCCTTGACGATCCGCTGGCCATGTACCTGTCGGATATCCTGACCATCGGCGTGAACCTCGCGGGCATCTGCGGCCTCTCGACGCCCTGCGCGCTGTCAAGCGAGGGTCTGCCGATCGGCCTGCAACTGCTCGGCCCGGCCTTCGGCGAGGAAAAAATGTTCGCCGCCGCCGCCGGCTACGAGGCCATGGCCGGCAACGAGTGGCCCTGGCCGGAGGTCGCCCGATGAGCTGGGAAACGATCATCGGTCTGGAAATCCACGTGCAGCTCGCCACCGCGACCAAGGCCTTCTGCGGCTGCGCGAACCGCTACGGCGACGAGCCGAACACCAACGTCTGCCCCGTCTGCCTCGGCCTGCCCGGCGCGCTGCCGGTCGCCAACCGCAAGGCGGTCGAACTCGGCCTGCGCCTGGCACTGGCGCTGGGCTGCACGATTCACGAACGCTCGATCTGGGCGCGCAAGAACTACTTCTATCCGGATCTGCCCAAGGGCTATCAGATCAGCCAGTTCGACCGGCCGCTGGCCACCGGGGGCGTGCTGCCGGTGCGGTTGAAAGACGGCACGCTCAAAAATGTGGGCATCACCCGGCTGCACCTGGAAGAGGACGCGGGCAAGTCGTTCCACGGCGAGGGCGACGACGGCGCCAGCTACATCGACCTGAACCGCTGCGGCGTGCCGCTGGCCGAGATCGTCTCCGAGCCCGACCTGCGCTCGCCCGAGGAGGCGTGGGCGTACATGAAGGCGCTGCGTCGGCTCGTGGTGCAACTGGGCGTGTGCGACGGTAACCTCGAAGAGGGCAACCTGCGCTGCGACGCCAACCTCTCGGTGCGTAAAATCGGCGAAACGGGTTTTCGCACGCGGCGGGAAATCAAGAACCTCAACTCGTTCAAGTTTCTGCGCCAGGCGTTGGAGTACGAGCGCGATCACCAGATCGCCGTGTACGAAGGCGGCGGGACGATCGAGCAGGCGACGTTGCTGTTCGACAGCGCGCGCGGCGAAACCTTCGTCATGCGCAGCAAGGAAGAAGCGCACGACTATCGCTATTTCCCCGAACCCGATCTGCCGCCGCTGCTCGTCGTGGACGCCTGCGTCGCGCATACGCGCGGAGCGTTGCCCGAACTGCCCTGGCAGATGCATGCGCGTTTCGTCGAGCAATACGGTCTGTCGGACTATGACGCGGGCGTGCTGACCGACAACGCCGCGCTGGCCGCGTACTTCGAACAGGTCGCCGCGCTGGGCGACGCCAAGCAGGCGGCCAACTGGGTGACCGGCGATCTGGCCGCGCTGCTCAAGGAGCGCGCGCTGGAGATCGAACAATGCCCGATCGCGCCGGCGAGCCTGGCGGAAATGATTAAACTGATCGAGCAGGGTACAATCAGCGGCAAGATCGCCAAGGATGTGCTGACGGCGATGGCCAACGGCGAAGGATCGCCGGCGTTGATCGTCGCGCAAAAAGGATTGAGACAGATCAGCGACGAGGGCGCGCTGGCCGTGCTGATCGACGAGACGCTCGCCGAAAGTCCGGAGCAGCTCGCGCAGTTTCGCGCGGGCAAGGACAAGCTCTTCGGCTATTTCGTCGGGCAGGTGATGAAAAAAACGCAGGGGCAGGCCAACCCGCAGGAGGTCAACCGGCTGCTGCGCGAGAAACTCAACGGCTGAGTCGCCGCATGCGGCGAAGGAGGAAGGCATGAACGGGAAAAAATTTCTGGTGTTCGTCCTGGCGTTGCTCCTGACGCTGGCGCTGGCCATGCCGGCCGCGGCGGCGAAAAAGAAAAGCGGTAAATCCAAGAAAGCGAAAAAGACCGAGCAGTCCGACCCCTGGGCCGGACGCGTGGCCTTATCGATCAGCGGCGGCGGCGTCAGCAGCAGCGCGGGCCTGGGCTTCGAAGGCCGCCTGGGCGTGACCTACTACTTCAACCAATACATCTCCACGACGCTCTCGCCGGGCTTCGGCACCTATCCGGTCGAGTACGACGGCCCGGATGGCGACACCGAATCCACCTACATCAAATACGTGCCCACCGACCTGGCGCTGACGCTGCACCTGCCCGGGCTGTTCCCCAACATCACGCCCTACTTCGGACCCGGCATCGGCTATACCTATTATTGGTGGACGCAAAAAGAGGACGACCCGGACAATCCCGGCGAGACCATCGAGGAAGATTACGACGAGGCGCTGTGGTCGGCCTTCGTGCAGGCCGGCGTGTCGATGTCGGCCGGCGGACCCTTCGTACTGAGCGTCGGCGCGACCTACACGATCCCCGACGTCTCGGAATTCTCCACCGAAGACGGCGTGCTGTCCTTCGGCTTCAGCGGCGGCGTCGTGTTTTAAGAAACCGACTTCATGCCCGCCGGGCGCAAGTTGGTAGCGAAGAGCGTCAGCCCTTTTGAAATGGATCTTTACGAAAAAGATCGGAAGAGCACACGTCTGAACTCCAGTCACCGAATACGATC
>CALBTQ010000171.1 GCA_937967875.1 uncultured Pseudomonadota bacterium | reverse complement strand
AGGTAGGCCGGTGCGTGAGCGCCGGGAAAAAGAGCCAATTATTTCTCCAAGCCCCACAGGGGCGATAGAAGGTAGGCCGGTGCGTGAGCGCCGGGTTGTTCCAGAATTAAAACAAAAGGAGCGGCCGGACGACCGCTCCTGGTTGCAAACGAATTTTCAATGGTGCGTTACATGCCGCAGGCGGAGCCGCCGTCTTCATCGAGTCCTTCGCCTTCGGAGTCTTCGATCGATTCGCTGGTGGAATCGTCGTCGTCATCGTCGTCGCCGTCGTCGTCATCATCCTGCAGGCTCAGGCAGTCGCCGAGGCAATCGAACATGGTGTTGCAGTCGTTCCAGTTGTCGTAGGCGCAGGTATCCACGCAGGCGTAGAATTCGGCGCTGTCGGATTCTTCCAGGTTGCAGTCGGCGCGCATGTCGTCTTTTTCGATTGCGTTGCCGTTGCCGTCGGGGAAGGCGATGTCGCACACGTCATAGATGAAGTCCATGACGAAACCGCAGTGGGTGTCGTTGTCGAAGCACTCGTCGATGCAACCGGCCATCACGCCGCAATCGACGTTGTTGATCGCGCAGGCCGTCCAGCAGGCGCGCAACTGGGAGTCGGTCATGTTTTCGCAAAAATCCACCGCTTCCTTGACCGAGGCGAATTCGATGTTGCCCAGGTCGATGGTCAGGTCGCAATCGGCATACAGATTTTCCACGGCGTCTTCGCAAATGCCCTTGGCCGCATTGGCGTCGGTGGCGTTGAACATCAACCCCAGGCTCAAGGCGGCCATGATCGCCGTCAACATACCCATCAGGAAAAATGCACGGGACCTCATGATTTCCCTCCAAATAGCCCATTCAAAGTAATTGATTGTAAATTCGTTGCCGCTTGAGGGTCAAGTGGTAGTACAGAAAAATTAATGCGAAACAAATTTTCTTTTTAATTTCAAAAAGGTGCGCGCAGGTTGGAATGTCCAAAATTGAAAATGGCCGCCGGGTGACAAAAATTGTCATCCTGCGTCGCAAATTGTCGTTTTTGCGCCGGTCCATTGAACGGACATTCAATGGTCTGTTTGTCCTACTGGTTGAAAGTATGGACTTTTTTAAAAATTGGTCATGTTGGCAAAGGTTTTGCTTAAAAGAAATTGCGTCCGGAGGAGAAAACCTGATTGGGCCCTTTTGGGGAGGAGGGATCGGCAGGAAACGGCCTCCGGGCTTTTTCCGCATCCGCACTTTCGAGTTATTTCCACAACATTTCAGGAGACGCCTAGCGCCAACACCAGGGCTAGCAGCGCCATGGCGACAATCAGCACTGCGCAACCGCTGGGACGGATGGGTGCGGCGTTGGCGGACAGGGCGGGCGCGTCGTTGCTCGGCGGCGCGGTGAGCCATTTTTTGTCACCGTGACAAAACGCGATCAACATGCGGCGGACGGTCGGGCGATCGTATTTGCCGTCGACCGGCTGCGAATCGTCTCGCCCTTCGGGGATGACGGCGAGGCTGAAGCCGCCGCGCACGCAGAAAATCTCGAGGTACTCGGTCTGCGCGCGACCGACGGTGAAAAAGTCGTTGCCCTCGACGAAGGGATAGCGGTCGAACAGATCGAGCAGTTCGTCGATCGTTTCTACATTGAACTCGCCGGCCTGGGTGTAAATGTCGTACATCGAACCGCCTTTCCGCATTTGCCCGTTGTCGTGCGCGGGCGTCCGTGTTAGGAAATGCCCATGCGAAACTTCACGATGTTGCTGCTCGTCGCCGCCTTGTTATGGGCCTGCGACATTTTTTCTTCCGACGAACAATACCACAAGCAAATGCTCGATGTCGCGCAGCGCGCGGCCGATTGCGAAGAAATGATTCTGCACCAGGCGGTCGGTCCGGAGGGCGGTTACAGCGACGCGCTGGACGACCTGCTGCGCTTTGACGCCACGCTCACCGACGATCCGCAAATCGACATCGCCTTCGGCCCGATGACCGGCAGCGGCTATTCGTTCGCCGTGCGCCGCAAGGGCGTGAAAGCCGCGGCGGTGTGCACCGCGGCCGACGGATGTCGGCTGGTGTCGGACGACGAGAAAAAATGATTACTGCGGCGTTTCGGCCGTCGCCGTTTCCTCGACCGGTTTTTCGGGCGGCGGCAGAATCGGCACGTCGACCAATTGCTTCTTCGCGCGGTCGATCATGCCGGGCACCGACAGATCGTCGCTTTGCAGCAGGCGCTTGGTCAGCACGAGCAGGAAGTCGTTGGCGTCGCTGTAGTTCGCGCGGTCTTCCTTGATCCACCCCTGGTCGATGAAATACTTGTACACCGACTCGGCGTCGATTTCGAAGTCGGGCGTGGGCGCCTTGGCCTGGTGGTTGTTTTCCAAATGCCCTTCGAGCTTCGACTCGCTGTAGCTGAACATCTCTTCCTGATCGGCCGGCAGGTTGAAGCGCACGTGCGGCGTGATGCCGAAGGCCTGAATCGACGCGCCCGAAGGCGTGTAGTACATCGCCGTGGTCAGGCGCAGACCGGTCTCGTTGCGCAGTTCGAAGATCGACTGCACCGAGCCTTTGCCGAAGGTCTGGAAGCCCATGACCAGCGCGCGGTTGTGATCTTTGAGGGCGCCGGCGACGATCTCCGAGGCGCTGGCGCTGCCGCTGTTGACCAACACGATCAACGGCAGGTCGACGTAGCGCCCGCGGCCGGTGGCGAAGCGTTCGCGATCCTGCAGGTAGCCGCGGCCGATGGTGTTGACGATCAACCCGCCGGGCAGGAATTTGTCGGCGACGTCCACCGTCTGCTCCAACAGGCCGCCGGGATTGTTGCGCAGGTCGATGACCAGCGCGCGCAGGCCGCCGGGTGCGTCGGAAAATTCGGCGAGGGCCAGATCCAGATCGGCACTGGTGCGCGCATTGAATTGAATGAGGCGCACGTAGCCGACGTTGCCGGGCCACATTTCGTGCTTGGTGGCGACGGCCTCGATCTTATCGCGTACGATCGTCACGTCGAAGTGATCTTCTTTGCCCGGCCGTTTGATGGACATGGTGACCGGCGTGCCGATTTTACCGCGCAGACGCAGCACGGCCCAGTTCAGCGACTGGCCGGTGGTGTCCACGCCGTCGATGCCGACGATGCGGTCCATGGCCTGCAGGCCGGCGCGTTCGGCGGGAGTGCCGGCCATCGGCGAGATGACGGTGAGGAAGCCGTCGCGGATGCCGATTTCGATGCCGACGCCGCCGAAGCTGCCTTCGGTGTCTTGTTTGAGATTGTTGTAGTCGCTGAGATTCAGAAAACCGCTATGCGGATCGAGCGCCTGGACCATGCCGTCCAGCGCCAGTTGCAGCAGTTCGTCGAGCGGGCGCTTGAGGCCCAGCGTTTGCTGATAGAAACGGACGCCGTCGAGCATCACGGCGGCGAGCTTTTTCTTGTCGAAGGGCAACTCGCGCGCGAAGGTCTGGCCGTTGGCCGTGATCGCAACCGACGTGGGCGTCACATCGATTTTTACCTCGTCGTAAGGCGTGGGGATCGGCGTGGGCGACACTTCTTCCAACGGCGTGGGCGACAGCTCTTCGCCGTTCTCGCGCGCCTTGAGGAATTTTTTCATCTCCTCGGTCTGCGCTTCCATCCGCACTTCGGCTTGCAGATAGTCGACCAACTTTTTGAGCGCCGAGCCGGTCAGCTCGCGCCGGTCGACCTTCGCGATGTAGTAGCGGTCGATCAGATCGAAGATGTCCAGAATCAGCGCTTCTTGCGGATCGCTTTGGCAAGCGGGCAGCGCGAGACTCAGTCCGAGGCTCAGCAGCAGTAAAATCGCAAGGGCAAGGGTCGTTCGCCGTTTCGGCTCACGCAGCAAATTGTACCCCCTTCCAAACTCCCCAGGTTCGGGTTTTATAACGGTCAACACGCCGTTTTGTCAATGTTCGAGCCGCCGCGTTTCGGTTGACAGCCTCCAGCGCGCACCTTAGGTTGAGACAATTCACAGGAGGAAACGTTGCGCATCGAACAAGTGGAGAGCGGCTTTTTCAAAACCAATACCTATCTGGTCAGCGACGAGCACAGCAACCAGGCGCTGCTGATCGATCCGGGCGGCGACTGGCGGAAGATCCGCGCGATGATTCAAAAGGCGCAGGCGAAGGTCGCGGCGATCGTGCTGACCCACGCCCACTACGATCACGCCAATCGCGTGCAGGAGGCCAAGGCGCTGACCGGCGCGCCGCTGCTGGTGCACCGTGACGATGCGCCGCGCCTGCAAAAAATTTCCCCGCTCATGCTTGCCGCGCGTTGGCGGCCGCATCTGGCGCCGCCGCCCGATCGCCTGCTGGACGAGGGCGACATGATCGAAATCGGCGCGCTGCATTTCGAGGTCATCCACACGCCGGGGCATTCGCCGGGCGGCATCTGCCTGCGCTACAAAAAAACGATTTTCACCGGCGACACGCTCTTCGCCGGGTCGATCGGCCGCACCGATCTCAAGGGAGGCAGTTGGCCGGCGCTCAAGGCTTCGATCGAAGACAAACTGTTCATCCTTTCCGACGACATCCACCTCTACCCGGGCCATGGGCCCAAAACGACCATCGAACGCGAACGCAAGTACAACATCTTCGTCAAGCTCAGCCCCGCGCAGATGGACGAACTCATGTTCGGCATCAAGGCGAAGGAGAAAAGCAAAGAGCGCGAAGGGGAGTAGGGGACTCGTTTCCAGGAGTTTTTGTCATTTCGACCGAAGCGAAGTAAGGGTTCGTTTCTGTTATTTTTTGTCATTTCGACCGAAGCGAAGCGGAGTGGAGAAATCCCTTATTTTAAGGTATTTGTGTATCATGAAATCCAATTTTTGTTATTATCTTTATATCATGGCGAGCGATTACGGGACCTTATATGTGGGAATGACAAACAATTTGGAAAGACGTGTCGAAGAACACAAAATGGGAATAATCGAGGGATTTTCTAAAAAATATGGATGTAAAAAGCTGGCTTATTTTGAAGAAAGCAATGATGTTAATGAAATTATTGATAGAGAAAAACAAATAAAAAAGTGGCGGCGTGAAAAAAAAGAAACGCTCATCAAATTGCTAAATCCTTCTTGGAAGGATCTGGCAAAAGACTGGTTTGATTGACAAAGGGATTCCTCCAATCGTCGCACCTGCGGCGCTCCTCCGTCGGAATGACATTGTGTGTGTCACACAATTAAGAGCGTCGTTCGTATGCCACCCTTTTGGCGAAGCCAAAGGTGCGTCCGTTCACACAATGAATAAACTGTATTAGAAAAAGTTACTTCGCCTTGATCAAATCTTTCAGCACGAGTTGACCGACGGCTTTGAGGGTTTCGGTGACGCCTTCGCCGGCTTTGGCGTTGGCGAGGAATTGCGGCAGGCCGTCGGGATTGATCGCGCGGGCCAGTTCGGCCGGGTCCATCGATGTTTCGAAGTCGCGCATGTTGAACTGGAAGACCAGCGGGATGCGCGTGAGGTCGTAGCCGTGCGATTCGAGATTCTTTTTCATGTTCTCGAGGCTCTCGATGTTTTCGTCGAGGCGCTCGCGGCGCGAGTCGGCGACGAACACCAGGCCGTCCACGCCCTTGAGGATCATCTGGCGGTTCGTGTCGTACACGACGTTGCCCGGCACGCTGTACAGATGCAGGCGCGTGGCGAAACCGCGAATCTTGCCCAGAAACAGCGGCAGAAAATCGAAGTAGCAGGTGCGCTCGTCCTCGTGCGAGAGGCAGATCATTTCGCCGCGGTTGTCGGCGGGCGTGCGCTCGAAGATGATTTTGAGGTTGCGCGTCTTGCCCGAGAGGGCCGGACCGTAATAGACGATCTTGCAGTTGATCTCTTTGGAGTTGTAATTGATGAAGGTCATCGTCGCTCCCCAATCATCATTTTCGGAGAATCAGATTTTTTAGAGCATATCCGGCGGCGCGGCGCAAGCGCTATTGCGGCTTGGACATTTTGCGCCGTCCCTCCAACGACAGCTTGAGCGTGACGCTGTCGGCGTACTCGAGGTCCGAGCCCACCGGCACGCCGTGCGCGATTCGCGTGACTTCCACCGGGCGATCGGCCAGCAGGTCGGCCAGAAACGCGGCGGTCGCCTCGCCCTCTCGATTGGGATTGGTCGCCAGGATGATTTCCGCGATGCCGCCGGCGTCGATGCGCGCGAGCAGTTCGTCGATGCGCAACGATTCGGGACCGATGTTTTCCAGCGGGGCCAGCGCGCCGTGCAGCACGTGATACTTGCCGTTGAAGGCGCCGGATTTTTCGAGCACCAGCACGTCCTGCGGCTGCTCGACCACGCACAGGCGCGCGCCGTCGCGGTGTTCGTCGGCGCAGATGCGGCACGGTTTGACGTCGGTCAGGTTGAAGCACACCGGGCACAGACCGATGGTGTCTTTCACCTCGAGCATCGCCGCGGCCAGCGCCTGCACCTCTTCGGCCGACGCGCGCAGCAGGTGCATGGCCAGCCGTTCGGCGCTCTTGCGGCCGATGCCGGGCAGCTTGGCCAGCTCGTCGACGAGCTCCTTGAGCGGTCCCGAATCGAAAAACATGGAATCAGAACAGGCCGGGGATGTTCATCCCGCCGGTGATTTTGTTCATTTCGCCGGAGATCATTTCCTGCGCCTTGCGCAGCGCCTCGTTGACCGCGGCGACGATCAGGTCCTGCAGCATCTCGACGTCCTGCGGATCGACCACGTCTTTTTCGATGCGGATCGAAATCAGTTCCTGTTTGCCGTTGACCGTCGCGGTGACCATGCCGCCGCCGGCGCCGGCTTCGATCGTTTTTTCCGCCAGCTCTTCCTGCAGCTTGGCCATTTGCTTCTGCGCCTGCTGCGCCATCTTCATCAGATTGCCCATACCACCTTTGGACATGGTTCCTCCTTATTTCTCGCGCGCCGGACCGGTCAGCGGCCGGACGGTGACCTCCGCTTCGGGGAACAGGTCGCGCGTCCATTGCACCGCCGCGTGGGCCAGCGTTTCTTTTACCATCTGCTGCCGTTCCTGGTCGGCCTGCCGTTGTTCGTTCATTTTCGCCTGCGCCGAATTTTTCGGCGCGATGTCCAGCGTCTCCACCTCGATTTTAATATCGGCGCCGAAAAGATCGCCGGCCAGTTTCTGCACCGCCGGCAACTGTCGTTCAATGCTTTTGGCGGGATACCCTTTGGCGACGCGCAAAATCAACTTGTTGCCCTGTCGCTCCACTTCGCCCTGCGCCAGGTACGTGGCCGGCGCGCCGATGTTGGCGGCCTTGAGCGCGGCCACCAACGCGCCCTGCGGATCGTCCTGCGCATCGGGCGCGGGTGCGGCGGACGCGGCGGGCTCATCGACCGGCGCGCTTTGTCTTGCCGGCGCGGGGCGTTCGACGACCTTCCCGGCGCGGGGTGCGCGCGAGGCGGGCGCGCTCGCAGAGGGCCCGGCAATGTTGCCGCCGGCGAGGGCGATCTCCTTGAGTTTGGTCAGTTCGTCGAGCAGGTCGTCCAGCGGCTTGACCGTCGCGGCCTCGGCGAGGCGCACGAGGGTCATTTCGAGCACGAGGCGCGGTTGGCCGCTGCGCAGAATGAGTTCCTCGGCGTCGGCCAGCAACGCGAAGAGATGTTCGAGCGCGACCGGCGAAGCGTCTTTCACCTGCGCTTTGAGCGCGGCCAGTTCGGCGTCGCCGGCGTCGATGAGCGCGGCGGGTTGCCGGGCGACCTTGGCGGCGACGAGGTTGCGGAAGTGTTCGAGCAGATCGGCCAGCAGGTCTTTGACGTCCCAGTTGGACGTACTCAGGCGGGCCAGCACGTCCAGCACCGCGACCGGATCGCCGGCCAGCACGGCGGCGGAAATGTCCAGCAGCGCCTGACGATCGACTACGCCAAGCACCTCGGCGATTTCGGTCAGCGGCCGGTCGGCGCCGTAGGACAGCACCTGGTCCATGTATGACAGGCCGTCGCGTACGCTGCCGGCGGCCTTGCGCGCCACGAGCATGAGCACGTCGGAGGCGACCTGTGCGTCCTCGGCTTCCATCAGCTTGGCCAGGTAATCGCGGATCAGCGCCTGCCCGACCATCTTGAATTCGTACTGCTGCGTGCGCGAGAGCACCGTGTCGGGAATCTTGTGCGGCTCGGTGGTCGCGAAGATGAACACTACGTGCGCCGGCGGTTCTTCCAGCGTTTTTAGCAGCGCGTTGAAGGCGTTCTTGGACAGCATGTGCACTTCGTCGATGATGTACACCTTGTAGCGACCGCGCGCCGGCAGGTACTTGACGTTCTCGCGCAGCTCGCGCACATCGTCGACGCCGGTGTTGGAGGCCGCGTCGATCTCGAACACGTCGCCGCTGGTGCCCGCGGCGATTTCCTTGCAGGACACGCAGGCGCCGCAGGGCTCGGGCGTCGGGCCGGCGGTGGATTCGCAGTTGAGCGCTTTGGCGAAGATGCGCGCCACGGTCGTTTTGCCCACGCCGCGCGTGCCGGTGAACAGGTAGCCGTGGGCGATGCGGTTGAGGTTGATCGCGTTGGTGAGCGTGCGGGTGACGTGCTCCTGCCCGACCAGGTCGGCGAAGGTTTGAGGACGGTATTTGCGCGCCAGCACCAGATAAGACATACCGGAATCGCCTTCGACGGGAGTTGCCGCACATACGTTGTCGGTTTATCGGAGATCGGTCCGGAACGTCGACAGACTGCGCACCCTTCGTCGACCCGCTTTCGCAATGGCGTTCTTCCCTGGGGGCGATGGCCAGGTGACCCACGGCACCCAGACGAACATCCTTAGTGCTGCTACCTCCCGGTCCTGACACGGTTCGGAAGTGCCTGCCGCGTGAGGCCCGACCTGCTGACCCAGGGCAACGGCCCAAAGCGAATTAAGGCCTCGGTTGGGAATTCAGCCCCTCTGGAGCGGATTGAGGGTACAGGGCACCGCTGGCTCCCCGCCTAGCGCAGC
This sequence comes from uncultured Pseudomonadota bacterium, assembly GCA_937967875.1. Classification (GTDB taxonomy): domain Bacteria; phylum Lernaellota; class Lernaellaia; order Lernaellales; family Lernaellaceae; genus CALBTQ01. Next base: position 2,075 of record CALBTQ010000171.1, on the reverse strand, counting down.
CTGTCCACGTCCCGGCCTTTCTCCGAGTATGACAACGATAAAGATCGATCGCTCGCAATCAACGAGGAACTGATGCTAGCCGCCGAGGTCCACAGCGTCAAGGCCTTGCGGCGCATGGCGCGGCGTTTTTTTCACGGTGGCGAGGATGCGGCGCGCGGCGCGTTTGTTCCTGCACTTGCCTGATATTATCTGATGTTCTATGCTTACCCGGCTATTACCTTTGGAAGGTGCGCCATGACTCGCAAATTTTTCTTTTCCCTCTTTTTTCTTTGCCTGTTGTTTTCCTTTGCCAACTGCAAAGGCGACGACGACGATTCCGCCGATGATTCGGACGACGACAACGACGATAACGACGACAATGACGATTCGTCCGATGACGATGACGACGACCTTACCCTGCCGGAGGGCTGGCGCATGGAGTTGGTGGACGACGGCGACGAGACCGGTTACGACAACCAAATTGCTCTGATATCAAATAATAATCAGATTATCTACTATGGACGCATGGAGGATTTACCAGATATCATTAGTCTTAGACTGGCTATAAAAGAAGGAGAAAACTGGAATGTTGATTCGTTGCCCTTTACTAAAACTGGAGGCAGTCTACCGCTGCTCATAGATCGTGACGATCATCTTCATTTGTCCTTAATGAGATTTGGTGAGGAGGTACATCATAATATTCTGGAGTACGGGAACGACTGCGACGGTGAACTGCAATTCGAGACAATTCTGCAAGCCGAGATGCGCACTGTATTTACCATGGCGATCGATTCCGCCAATATTCCGCACTTTTTTGTCGAAGGATACGGCGACTTGATTTATTACCTCTGTTGGAACGGGGCCGCCTGGGATTTCAGTTTGTTTGGATATGGAACTACCCCCAGCATGGCCATCGACAATAACGATTATCTGCATGTCGCCTTTTATGTGCCCTATGATTTTAACGACATCGACGATGACATTGACGAAGAACAACAAGGAAAAGTAATTCATTATTTTAACACCGAAGGCGATTGGTCGTGGGAAACGATCGACTACATTATCGATAACGAGCCGATAGACAGTTTGGACCCGGATTCGGTTTTGGACCTTTATACAAAGGTTGATCCAACCGGCGCGATGCACGTCGGCTATCAGGTAAAGTTTGTTGACGACCATGAGGAATCGCAAGATTCTATCTACAAAATAATGTATGCAACCAAGGCCGACGGTCAATGGAAACGATCGACCGTTCACGTGAACGGATGGCTGCGCAGCTTTACCATCGACGATCAATCACGCCCACACTTTCTGGTTTACGATTGGAATGAAGAAGGGCTGGTTTGGTTGACGCGCGAGGACGGCGAATCGTCATGGACGTCCACGTGGCTCGGCCTAGAGCCTTGCCACACCGGTTTGGCCATCGATGCCGACGGCTACGCGCACATCAGCTATTCGCCGACCTACAACGAGGACAAAGAAACGATTCACCTCTACTACCTGACCAACCGGCCGGAGTGAGGCGGGCGTTTTTTCCCAAATTGAAGCAAAAGAAAATCGGCGGACAAAGTCGTTGCCGACCCGGTCCGCCGATTGTCGTTGGCGGGCGTTATTTGGTTTCTTCGCTCCGGCTGTCGAGGTCGGACATGTTCGGTTCGCCGTGGCCCGGCTCGGTCAGATCGCGTTCGTACACCTCATGCACGATGATGTTGCCGGCGCTGTCGAAGCCGCCCACCGAACGCATGAAGCCGTAGGCCCATTCCTTCGAACGATGGTGGAAGTGGTACTGCATCAGGCCCGAGACGATCTTGATGTGGCCCCACAGATCGTGGGCGTCGAGCATCGCGTCGGTCGGCGCCATGAAGGTCGAATGGCGCGCGCGATCGCGGATCGTCGTGCCGCTTTTAATGACGATCAACTGCGCGTAATCGGTCTGCAGCGTCTCGTAGAAAGCGCGGCCGTTGACCGGCTCGTGGGTTTTGGGATCGAAGTTGACCACGGCCATGTCGTCCTCGGCGACGATGATCGTCTGCGGAATCGACGGATCGATCAGATCGGAAGAGCACACGTCTGAACTCCAGTCACCGAATACGATC
>CALBTQ010000170.1 GCA_937967875.1 uncultured Pseudomonadota bacterium | reverse complement strand
CCAGACGGTCAAGCGGCGCGACGACATCAAAGCCAAGCGCGATCGCGGCCTGGCCAGCGACTACGAGTTGATGTTCGCCGAAACCGAAGTGGCCAAGCGTCGTTCGCCGTTGATCTCCGCCGAGAACAATTATGAGAACGCCCTGCGCGCCCTGAAAATGCACATCGGTCTGCCGCAGGAGGCGAGCGTCGAATTGACCAACGCGCTGCACCTCGAGCCGCTGACCATCGAGCGGCAACAAGCGATCGGCGAAGCGCTCAACAACCGCGACGAACTGAACCTTCTCTCCGCGCAGATCGACGCCCGCAAGTCCGAAGCGAACCTGTATTTGTCCAACATGCTGCCGACCGTCGGCGCGTTCGGCGAAGTGGACCTGACCACGCAGCTCAACGACGATTTCTGGCCGCAGGAGGAAGACGACGAATTCAAGCAGTTCACCACCATCGGGATCGGCGTGAACTGGCCGCTGTTCGACGGCCTGCAGAACTACAACAAGCGCCGGCAGTCGCGCGCCAAACAACGCGCCGACGAACTGACCCGGCAGCAGGCGCGGCGCGGCATCGAGCTGGAAGTCAACACCTGCTTCAACAATCTGACCACCAAGCGCGAGGAAGTGGCCGCCCATCGCCGCACGGTGCAGTTGGCCGAACGCACTTACCAGTTGGCGGAAATCCGCTATCAGTCGGGCCTGGCCACGCAACTGGAGCTCAACGACGCCCAGTTGAACGTCACCTCGACCAAAACCGAATTGGCCGCCTCCGTGTACGGATACGCATTGGCCCGCGCACAGTTGCTGCGGGCTTTAGGCAGATAACCTCGACATTCAAGCAGTGGGGAACAGGATGAAGGAAGTTACTCGCAACACGAAAATTCTCGTCGGCCTGATGATCGCCGCAATCATCGTCGTCGTCTTCGTCTACCGCGTCGTTACCGGCGACAACGAAGCCGCGCCGCCCTCGATCAAACAATTGCACGAGGAATACGGCATTCCGGTCGACGTGGCGGCGGTCGAATTGCGCGACGTCACGCGGACCATCTCGCTCAGCGGTGTGCTCGAAGGCGTCGGCGAAGTCAACGTCAGTTCGAACATCCCCATGCGCGTGCAGAACCTGCACGTGCAGCAGGGCGCGCGCGTGTACAAAAACCAGTTGTTGGTCACGCTCGATCCGCTTTCCTCCGCTTCGACCTACTCAAGCTACGAAGCGGCGCGCATCGCCTATGAAGACGGGCAACGCAACGTCAAGCGGCTCGAACCGCTGCATAAGGCCGGTGCGATCAGCGACGCCGATTGGGACATGGCCATGTCCGGCCTCGCCCGCGCCCAAGCCGGCCTGACCAACCTGCGGGCCTCGGTGCAGTTGCGCAGCCCCATCGCCGGCACGGTCACGCGCATCGTCATGAAGCGCGGCGACATGGCCGATCCCGGCAAGGCAATCGTCACCGTGGCGACGACCAACCAACTCAAGCTCGTCGCGCAGGTCAGCCAGAAACAGGCGACCGCTGTGTCGCTGGGCGATCTGGCGACCATCGCGGTGACCGCTCCCGCCGGCGAAGCGCAGACGGTCGTCGGCACGGTCAATAAGATCGGCTTGTCGGCCGATCCCGGTTCGCGCCTGTTTCAGGTGGAAATCGGCTTGGACAACAGCGACGGTCTGCTGCTGAGCGGCACGCTGCAAAAGGTGGAAGTCGCCGTGGCCACGGCCGCGCAGTCGTTGGCCGTTCCCGCCAAGGCGATCGTCACCTCGGGCGACAAAACGTTCGTCTTCCGCGTCGCCGACGATCAGGCGAGTTTCGTGCCCATCACTGTCGGCATCAGCAACGCCGACTATGCTCAGGTGAGCGAAGGATTGCAGCTCGACGACAGCGTCGTGGTCAACGGCGCCGTCGCCCTCGACCGCACCAAGCCCACCAAAATCCGCCTTCACCAAGAACCGGCCGCCGGCACGGAATAAGAGGGAGAACGATCGATGATACTCGCGCGACTGGCCGTCAAACGTCCCGTTTTGACCGCTGTGTTCATTTTGATTTTCATCGTGCTGGGCTGGCAGTCTTATCAACGCTTGTCGCTGGAATTGATCCCCGACATCGACTTCCCGATCGTGATGGTGCAGACCATTTACCCCGGCGCCGGTCCGGAGGAGGTGGAGACGCAGGTCACCAAGCGCATCGAAGATGAGATCAGCACCCTGGCCGATCTGGATACCGTTCAATCGATTACCATGGAGAGCGCCTCCATCATCGTCGTGCAGTTCGAATTGGGCGTCGATGTCGACCTTAAAGCCATCGAGGTCAAGGACAAGGTCGACGCTATCCTCTACGATCTGCCCGACGACGTGGAAAAGCCGAGCATCGAGAAGTTCAACATCAACTCGATGCCCGTCATTCAGCTTTCGGTGACCAGCGACCGCTCGCTGACCGAAACCTATTTCGTCGCCGACACCATCATCCGCGACCGCCTGGCCCAGGTGCCCGGCGTCGGCAACATCGAAGTGACCGGCGGCCGCGAGCGCGAAATTCACGTGCTCGTCCATCGCGATCTGGCGCAGGCCTACGGGTTGTCGCTGCAGACGATCTCCGCGTTGATCGCCGCCGAAAACCTCAACATTCCCGGCGGGCGCATCATCAAAGACAGCAGCGAATATTCGATTCGCCTGCTCGGCGAGCTCAAAGATTATCGCGACATTGCCAAGATCAAGCTGCCGCTGTCCTCCGGCCAGGTTATCGAATTGGGCGACATCGCCGACGTCAAGGACGCCTTTGCCGAACCGCGCACCGACGCTTTCTACGCCGCGCGCGACGACGAAAATCTGGCGCCCATCCGCTCGGCCGTCACCATGGGCGTAATCAAGAAAACGGGCGCCAACACTGTCGACACCGTCGACGGCGTACACAAGCTGGCCAAAAATCTGGCCAAAGAACTGCCCTCCGGTTTCACCGTCAATGTGGGCAACGACCGGGGCAAGTACATCCGCAACGCCTCTTCGAGCACGGTCAACAACATCATCATCGGCATCATCCTCACCTCGCTGCTGTTGTTCATCTTCCTGCACAACTCACGCTCGACGTTGATCGTCGCGGTGACTATGCCGGCCTCGCTGGTCGCCACCTTCCTCTTGCTCGACTACGCCGGCTTCACCCTGAACGTCATTTCGTTGACCGCTTTGGGCATCGCCATCGGCACGCTGGTCACCAACGCGATCGTCGTGCTCGAAAGCATCACCCGCCACCTGGAACTGGGTGAAGATCCGCCCGAAGCCGCGATCAAAGGCACCTCGGAAGTCACCATCGCCGTCATCGCCTCGACGCTGACCAACGTGGTCGTCTTCACCCCGATCGCCTTCATGGAAGGCATCGTCGGCATCTTCTTCAAGCAGTTCGGTCTGACGATCGTCTTCGCCACGCTTTTCTCGCTGGTGATGAGCTTCACCTTGATCCCGATGATGGCCGCGGTCATCATGCGCAAACGCGACGCGAGCCACGGCCCGCAATTTCATTGGTTCGGCAAAGCCTTCGACGTGCTGCTCAACACATTGCGCGACGATTACGGCCGCATGCTCGCCTGGGGCATGCGTCATCGTTGGGTGTTCGTCGTCGCCTCGTTGGTCATCTTCGTCGGCGGTCTGTCGTTGTTCGGCCTGCTCGGCTCCGAGCTGATGCCCAAGGGCGACCAGGGCATCGTCACGATCGGCGTCGAGTTGCCGGTCGGCTCGAGCCTCACCGAAACCCAAAGCGTTTTAGAGGAGATGGATCGTCGCCTGCGCAAGGTCGTTCCCGAAATCGAAACGATCTCCCTGACCGTCGGCGGCCAGAGCAAGGGCGTCGAGGAAGGCACAGCCGTGATCGACGTGGGCGACGCCGAAAATCGCGCGCGGTCGATCACCGAAATCGTCAACGCGATCCGGCCCGAGTTCGCGCAGATTCCCTCCGCCGAATTCACCTTCACCATCGGCGAGGAGCGCGGCGGCACGACCGCCGATCTGGAAGTCGACATACGCGGCACCGACATGGCCGAAATCCTGCGCATCGCCGAGGAACTCAAAACCAAGATGATCGCCATCGAGGGCCTGTCCGACGTGCACACCGACTACAAGGAACCCAAGCCGGAGTTCGCCTTCGAACCCGAGCGCGATCAGATCTCGCGCTACGGCCTGACCAGTTACAACGTGGCCATGGAAATCCGCAACTCGTACGAAGGCGAGAAGGCCAGCCGCTACCGCGAGCAGGGCGAGGAATTCGACATTCGCGTCATGCTCACCGCCGACGAGCGCCACGATCCGCAATCGCTCGATTCGTTGTACATCGCTTCGCCGGCCGGTTCGATTCCCATCAGTCAGTTGGGCAAGACGAAACTGTCCTCCGCCGAATCCGAAATCAACCGCAAAGACAAGATCGGAAGAGCACACGTCTGAACTCCAGTCACCGAATACGAT
>CALBTQ010000169.1 GCA_937967875.1 uncultured Pseudomonadota bacterium | reverse complement strand
GTGTCGTCATCGACGATGTCGTGCGGTTCGAGATAGCCGTGGTAGCGGCCCATCCAGTAAGCCAGCAGGTAATCAACCCCGGGAAACACGCTTTGATCGAGGTAGCCGAGGCAATAGCGGTGATAGGGCGTTCGCTGCCACATGAAATCGACGCGGCAGCGGTCGGCGATTTCGTGCGGCTCGGCGGTCTGCAATTCGAAGTCCAGCAGTTCGCTCAGGCCGAGCAGCTCGGCCAATTCCACCAGCGTTTCGGAAATGGGATCGACCGGCAGCAGCGGACAATCGACGTGAACTTCGCGATTGGGCGGCTCCTGAAACGCGGTGAGCGACTCGACCGCATCGGTCATGATTTCGTACGCCTCTTCGCAGGGCAGCCCGCGCTCGCAGCCGGTTAGGTAAACGAAATCGTAGTACACGTTGTGCGTCCACGCCGACCAACGCCGGATGCGCTTGTTGAAATTCTCCCAATAAAACGCCAGGCGCTCGGGGTCGGTTTCCAACCGGAAAAGGTTGTAGTGGTTCTGGTGCTTGAGATTGTTGGCGAAGTACTCGGTGTACTTGTTGAAAAAGGCGATCGACTTGAAGGGCAGCGTCGGTTTGGCCTCTTCGAATTGATCAGCATACAGCTCCCAGTAGTATTGCTCGTCGAGGATGTGCGCGGCGATCAGACAGAACGCCAGACGTTCGCCGCCGTCGATGCCCGGTGCGGCGGTCGTCGGCAAACCGTCCTCGTTGAGAATCAGCCAGCGATGCGCCTCGAGCGTGTCGATCACCTCGGCGACCATTTCACGAATCAGCGCGCGCAACGGCGCATCGTCGATCAGATCGTAGGCGACGGCGAGGCCGTGAAACCAGCCGACGTACTGATCGGACGAGGAATTGGACAGATAAAACGTGCCCAGCCACGCGCCTTCGCCGTAGTGCAGAATGTCGCTGCCGACGTAATCGAGCCAGAACGCCGGCTCGCTCACCGGGCCGACGTAACGACCGATGTAACCGGTCGTTTGCGTCACGCGCAGGTGATCGCGCAACGTGTGCACGGCGGCGACGGCGTTGTTCTTCGCTTCGGTCTCGCCGGTAACGGCGTAGCGGAACGACTCGGCCGCGCAGTAGGTGGCCGTCCACATCGTCGAATCGCCCTGCCCGCGATACAGCAGCACGTTTTGCAGTTCGGGCGTTTCGAACACGACGTTGACCACGCCGCCGTAACCGGGCACGTGATGCGCGCGCAGCCAGTTTTCATAGGCCCGCGCTTTGGCCGACAGGACCGGATCGTCATCGGCCGCGCCCGCGCCCGCGAAATTCAGCAGGAGAACGAGAATTAAAAGAAAAAGGCGGAACCGCATTTCGTCATCCTTTTCTGCGTCGATTCCGCCTTATTGTACACCGCTTCGGCTCAAATCAATATTCGCCCTTCTCCAACGAGACCTTGCCCGCGAACGAGCGATAGACGAAGGCCGTGTAGCCCAACACGATCGGCACAAAGATGACGGCGATGACCAGCATCGTCTTGAGCGTCACCGGGCCGGAGCTGGAGTTGGTCAGCGTCAGGCTGAGCGTAGGGTCATTGAGCGCCGGCACCAAGTTGGGAAACAGCGCCGCGCCGGCCATGCCCCACAAGCCGACGATGCCCAGCGACGAGCACAGGAACGCGGTGACCTCGCGTCCCTTCCGGTTGAACACGCCGGCCAGCACGATCATCGCCGCGGCGATCAACGGGGCCGCGAACAACGCCGGCTGAGCGAGATAGTTGGCGAACAATTGCGGCTGCGTCGCCGCCGAGACGATGCCCACCAACGCGAACAGCGCGAGGTATACGTACCAAGTGGTGTTGGCCCATCCGCGCAGACGCTGCGCCAATTCACCCTCAACTTTCACCGCGAGGTACAACGCGCCGTGAAAGGCGATCATCACGAAACCCAGCACGCCGATCAACAACGCATACGGATTGAGCAACGTGAAGAACGTGCCGATGAAGTCGCCGTTGGCGTTCAGCGGCAGGCCGCGCAGGATGTTGCCCAACGCGACGCCGAACAACAGCGCGGGCAGCATCGAGCCTACGGCGAAGGCCCTGTCCCACCACTCACGCCAGCGCGGCGATTCGAGCTGGCTGCGGTATTCAATCGACACCGCACGCAAAATCAAGCCGAACAGCACGAGAATCAGCGCGAGGTACATGCCGCTGAATACGCTTGCGTACACGGGCGGAAACGCGGCGAACAGCGCACCGCCGCCGGTAATCAACCAGACCTCGTTGCCGTCCCATACCGGCCCGATGGCGTTGAGAAACAAGCGGCCCTCGCCGG
>CALBTQ010000168.1 GCA_937967875.1 uncultured Pseudomonadota bacterium | reverse complement strand
ATCGTATTCGGTGACTGGAGTTCAGACGTGTGCTCTTCCGATCTGCACGCCGGTGTGAGTCCGCCGATGATGCGGTCGTTCTCGATCAGCTCTTTGAGGATCGATCCGGGCAGCACGCGCTCGGGGCAATGGGCGACAAAATAATCCTCGCCGGGCGTCAGCTTCGCCGTCGCCAGCGCCGGCAGCACGACGTTCTCGGTCGCGCCGGGCGGAATGGTCGACTCGACGATCACCAGGTTGCCCTTTTGCAGGTACGGCGTGATCGACACCGCCGCCGCGCGCAGAAATTCGAGATCCGAGCGATGATCGTGCTCGGGCGTGGGCACGGCGAGAATGAACGCGTCAGCCTTGGTCGGCTTGAGTTGCGCGGTCAGATTGCCGGAGTTGACCGCCGCGCCGAACAGCGTCTTGAGACCCTTTTCCTCGATGTGGATTTGTCCCTTGTTGATCAGATCGACGATCCGCCGGCTGACATCGACTCCAATCACCTGATGGCCGGAGTTGGCCAGTACGCTGGCCGTGGGCAAACCGATGTAGCCGAGTCCGACGACGCACACTTTCATCTGTTGTCCTCCGCAAATTCGTGAGTGATCAACCGTACCCGTCCCACGCGGGCAAGGCAAGCGCAACCGTTATCGAATCAACGCGAACGAACGCTCCCCAGCGCCCAGTTGACGCCAACGACGCACCAGAATCTGCACCGGTTCCTTGCGGCCGTAGCCGGCGCTGCACCAGCCCTGTTCGATCTGCCAGTGATCGTCGTCGCCGCCGCTGAGCAGATGCACCGCGCCCCCGTCCCAACTCAGCAGCCCGACCCACTGCCAATAATCGCTCGCTTGCGCCTGAATGCGCCCAAGCAACTCATTGGCCTTGCGCGCCCCGGCGAACAGCGCGCCCTCGACGCCCGGGGCCAGCACCAGCCGTTGCTCGTAACGGTGTTCGCCCGTGGCCAAAAATTCGTCGCTGACGCGCACGCTGCCCGGCGGATAACAACGGAGCATGCGCCCCATTTCGACCGGCTCGGCCAGCCGCCGGTAGCCGCGATGCCGCCCGCGCAATTCGATGTAGCCCTCGTTGAGGTCCTCCATGTCGCCGCGCGCCTGCGCGTGATCGGCGAGGGTAAAGAGCAACTCCGCATCGAACGGATTGATCTCCGCCTCGTCCACGCGCACCGTAGAGTGCGCCGCCGTCGAGCGCATCCGGTTGCGCCACTCGGCGGAAGCCGTGTACACGTACGTGCCCGGATCGGCGACGATCTCGCGTCCCTTGGCGAAATAAGTTAACGACAGCGCGTCGTTGTGCGCGTGTCCGCCGTTGCCCTTCTGCCCCACCGGCCCGGCGACGAAGACGAGCTTGGCTTCGTCGGTCTCCAGGAAAAACCGGCCCGCCTCGGCAAAGGCGCGATGGCGGCGATTACGAGGCTTGGCCTGCTCCAGACGGTCGACCTGCCCGTCGAGCCACCAGTACACCTCGGGGTCCGCTTCGGCGATCGGCCGCACGAGCAGATTTTCGCCGAACAACGCCGTGCCCAGTTCGCACAGGTAATGCAGATCGTTGTCGGCGCGGCCCAGCAGTTTGAGCACGCGCCCGCTGTCGTTGTCGCCGATCAGCGGCGCCGTGCCGTCGGGGTAACACGCCGCCGAAACGTAGCGATAGGCCGCCTGCAACCGCTGTTGAAAACCCAGGCCCAATTCCAGCTTGCAGCCGCGGCACAACAGAAACGCGGCGGTCATGATCTCCAGCGACAAGCGGTGGTACGGCAGACTGGCCTCGAAATTGACGCCGTCCTTGTCGAACTGCTTTTCCATTTCCTGCCGGAACTCGCGCACGGCGAATTCGCGTCGGCGTTCGCTGTGCGGCAATTCGGGGAAGGCGATCGCGGCGGCCAGCAGCCCAAGCAGATCGCCCAGGTAATGGTTGGAGGTCAGGTTCGGATCGTACTCGAGGTTTTGCTCGATGTGCGCGGCCGACGCTTCCATCAGCCGCAGGATTTTCACCCGTCGGCGCGGTTCGGCTTCGAGCCGGTCGGCAAGGATCGTGGCGGCCAGCCCCACCGAAAAGGCGCGCAGGCCGATCTCCATCGGACACGCCCAATGGATGCCGAAACGCGGTTTGTTGGCGCGGCAGAAGTCGTCGATGTGCGCCAACGCGCGCAGGGCGTATTTGTCGTCGCCGGTCATGCGCCAGGCGAGCGCGAGCAGCGGCAGGTGCTGCAGGCGCGCCAGTTCCCAGGGCACTTTGACGTCCGAACCGTCGCCGCGCACGTAATTCTGCCGGCGGAAATTGCGCACGGGGAAGCGAACGTGGCGGATGAAATCGGTGTGCCAGTCGAGCGGCTCGCCGGCGAACACTTCCCCGAAACCCAGCAGGTCGAAACGATTGGCCAGCGCGGCGTCGGCCTGCGCGAGCAACCGCTGGGCGGCCTGCGGAGTGCGGCGGCGGAAGGCTTCCACGCGGCGGGTCAGCGTGGCCGGATCGACCAGGAAAGGCGGGCGCGGCGAGCACAGCGTTTCGGGCGCGGGCAGGTTGCGACGCGCCGGCCAGGTGTTGATCAGCCGGTCGCGCGCGCTGAGAAACGGCACTTCCGCCTTACGGCCGACGAAGGTCAGTCCTTTGGCGATGAAGGCCCGCCAGCCGTCGCGACGAATGACCAGTTTTGCCTGCGCCGCCAGGCCCATGGATCGTTACTCCCCGGCGGTCGACGCGGCGGCGAAAAAGCCGGCGACGTCGACCGAAACGCTTTCGCTCTTCTTCAAACTGTCCACCGCGCGCAACGCGGTCAAAGTGCCGACGAGCGCTTCGGGCAACAAAATCGGCTTGGCCGGCTCGCCGCGCAGGAAGGCGACCCAATCGTCGACCTGCACACCTTGCCCCTTGTCGATCGCCGCGGTCTTCAGCGGATGCCCGGCCGCGCCGTAAAACACGGTCGCTTTGAAATCGTCGATCACGCCCACCGCGTTGCCCGCGAACAGCTCGACGCGCTCCTTCGGATAGGCCGAGTTGCCGCGCGAGGCGTAATCGACCCGGCCCACGCTGCCGTCGGCGAAGGTCAGAGCGATCGTCAGGTTCTGCCACAGTTGCGCCTCGACGCCGGTTTCCGGGATGCCCACCGCGTGCACGCTCACCGGCGCGGACCCGGCGAGGAACGCCAGCAGGTCGAAGAAATGGCACGCCTCGCCGATCAACCGCCCGCCGCCCTCGTTGAGGTCCAGCGTCCAGTGCGTCGGCGGCAGCGGTCCGGCGTTGATCGTGTAGGTCATCTGCACCGGCCCGGGATTTTCGTCGCGCCATTGCTTGAGTGCGCGCGCGTGCGGCGAATAGCGGCGGTTGTGTCCGACGGTCAGATGCACGCCGGCGCGGTGCACGGTGCGGATCACCTCGGCCAGCCCCTCCTCATCGAGCGCCAACGGCTTTTCGACGAAGACGTGCTTACCCGCCAGCGCCGCGGCGCAGGCCAGCGGCACGTGCGAGTTGTGACGCGTGGCGATGACCACCGCGTCCAGCCCCGCTTCGGCCAGCGCGTCGCGGTAATCGGTGGCGGCCAGACGCGCGCCGACCTCCTGCGCGATGCGCTTGGCGACGATCCCCTGCCGCGTGACCACGCCCAGCAGATCGGTCTGCGGATGCTTCTGGAAATTGGGCACGTGATACGCCGCGGCGTAACCGCCCAGGCCGATGATCGCCACGCCCAGCTTGCCCCCGACCTTCGCCGGCGGCAGTTCGACCTTCGTCGTGCGCACCGGACGCACGTGGTCGCGCGCGGCGGCCTCGTAGACGAACACGGCGGCCAGGCCGCCCTCGTCGGGCGCGGCCAGGCGGCGATACACCGACACGGCTTCGTCCACCGCGTCCTCGATGGTGATCATCTCGCTCGGGCGCACCTTGCCCTGCGCGACCAGGTCGAGGAACGCCTGCATGTTGCGGTTTTCCGTCCAGCGCACGTAGGCCGGCGGGTAATCGACGCCGTCGTGTTCGTAGCGCCGGTCGTAGCGGCCGGGCCCGTAGGAGGTCGAGATGAGAAAATCGAGTTCCTTCTGATAGAACGGCGCGCGATCCAGGTTCATGCCCACGTCGCCGACGATCACCACGCGCCCCTTGCGGCGGCAGGCGGCCATCGCCTGATTGGCCAGGTCGCTGGATTTGGCCGCGGCGGTGACGATCACCGCGTCCGCGCCCTGCCCTTCGGTAGATCGGAAGAGCACACGTCTGAACTCCAGTCACCGAATACGAGATCGTAT
>CALBTQ010000167.1 GCA_937967875.1 uncultured Pseudomonadota bacterium | reverse complement strand
GCGGCGATCCATGGCCGGTGCGCGCGGTGTGGAATCCGTTTCTGCGCGCGTATTGGGCATTGATCAAACGGTTCATTTGACGGAGCGAAACGCATGACCGAAACGCGAACGACAATGCCGGACGCCAAAGCGAAGCTGCTGGGTTCGCTGTTGGTCGTGTTGCTGGCCGCGGCGGCCGTGCTGTTTTTTCACCAGACCAACTTTCGCGCGCTGCACAATCCCGACGCCATGAAGTACGCGCAGATGTCGCGCGACATTTTGCGCGGCGAAGGGTGCACGATGGAGGAAGTCTTTCCGCGCTCCTTTGCGTTTGTGAAAGACGGCAACCGCCTGGGACGCGCCAACCAGGTCGGTCCCGTGCGCTTCTGCCTGTCGCAGTTGCTGATCGCAGGCGCGTTCGCGGTTTTCGGGGATGCCGACAACGTTGCCGCGTTGTCGACGGCGGCGATCTACCTTCTGTCGGTGCTGGTTTTTTACTGGTTGGCCCTTCGCTTGCTCAAGCCGGAGGAAGCGGCGTTGGCCGCCGCGTTGTTCGCCCTGCACGGGCAGGTGCTGACCTATGCCGTGTCGGGCATGACCGAACCGCTTTTCCTGTTGCTGGCGGTGACGGCGTTGTTGCTGCTGTTGCGCGCCGAGACGAATCCGTGGAACGCGCTGGGCGCGGGGCTCGCCCTGGCGGCGATGTTGTTCACCAAGGATCTGGCCAGGATTTTCGTCGCGCTGGCGGTGCTCGGCGCGCCCTGGCTGATCGCCAGAAGGCGGTTGGCGACGACGCTGTTGCTGATCGCCGGTTTGGCGGCGGGGTATGTCGCGCTCGATCGAGTGGAACGGAGGATCAACACCGTAACGCCTTCGTCCCCGGTCGTCAGCGTTCAGTTCGACGAAGAGTTGATCGCCGCGCACGCTCCGCGCGAGAACTCGTGGACGACGCGGTTGATCGGCAAGTTCGGCGGCGGTGTGATTTTGCAGTATTCGTCGCTGTTCCCCGGTCACACGCTGCAGCGTTCGCTGACGCCGGTGAACGAGGCGCGCGTTTTCGAGGACAACAAGCAGGTCTTTTTCGCCAAGTGGAAAAGCAACGCCGCGGTGACGGCGCGCAACTTTTTCACCGAGACGATCAATCCGCTGGCGTTTCTGTTTTTCCTGTTGTTTCCGTGGCTGCGGCGCGACGACGAAACGTTGTTGCGACGCGTGCATTGGTGGACAATCGCCGCGATCGGCGCGTTCGTGTTCATGTGCCTGTTTTTGTTTTCGATGGCGCGCTACCTGTTGGCGCTGACGCCGTTGCTGTCGTTGTTTGCGGCGGCGACGGCCGGGCGGCTGACCGAGAAATTATTCGGTGCGCGAGCGGAACTGCGCCGGGCGGCTCTCGTCATTCTGACCGTGCTGATGCTGTATCCGTACGCGTTGACGGCGGGCTCGGACGCGCTGGCGAACATCACCGACCGCGAGGCGCGCAAGGTGCGGCAGATCGACGCGGCCGGCGTGCAGGCGCTGGGACGCTTCATCCGGGAACAAACGCAACGCGAGGAAGTGCTGGTGAGCGACGTGCCCTGGCTGAGCCTCTGGCAGGGCGACCGGACGTCGATCTGGCTGCCGGTCGATATGGAGCAACTGACCGTGCTGCGCCGACGGGCGCGCGTCGACTGGCTGTTGCTGACCTTCCAATACCCGTGGAACATGCAACCGTGGCGCGAATGGCTCGCCGCGTTCGTGAAATCCGGCGAACCGGTGCGCGACGGCTTCCGCTTCGCCACGGCCTACCGCTTCGGCACGCACACCTTTTATCTGTTTCAGGCGGTGGAAGAACCTTAAGGTTGCGCGGCGCGCAGCGCCTCGGCCAGCGTCCGGGCGACGACAAGATGTCCCAGGGCGCTGAAGTGATGGTCGATGGGCAGATAGACGTCCGGCCCGGCGGCGCGGACGGCCGCAGTCAGGTCGAGCGCGGCAAAACCGCGCCGGGTCGCGTTCTCGGTCAACGCCGCGCGCAGGCGCTGCGCCTTGTCGGCCCGTTCGCCGAACGCTTCGTCGATTGCGGGAATGTACATCACGACCAGCCGCGCCGCGTGCGCGGTCGCCAGACGCTGCATGCCCGCGAACAGATTCATCGCTTGCTCCAGGTTATGGATGCTCGTTTCCGCCGTCGTCGCGCTGTGCGGACGAACCGGATTTTGTCGACTCAGCAGCGACGCCAGACGCGGTTGGAGAATCTGCAAGCCCACCTGTTGATACAGCGCCGTGCGCTTGATCCACCACGGCAAATCGCCGCCGGGCAGCGTCAGCGAAGCGGGCAGGCCGTCCGGGCCGGGCGTGACGCGATACACGTCCATGTCATGCAAATCGTTATCGGCGTAAAACCCGACGACAACGACCCGCGGCGCGAACGCCAAACCGCGCTCTTTGAGGTACAGGTATTGCGGCAGCGGGCAATCGCCGTTGGCGAAGCCGGTGTTGATCACCTCGAAGCGCTCGTCGGCTGCGCCGTCGTTGAGCAGCGTTTCCAGCACGGCGGCGTAGGTTTGCTCGACCGGCACTCCGATGCCGAAAGTGAACGAGTCGCCCATGACCAGCACGCGGGCCACGTTCGGCTCGGGAGCGGGCGCATATTCGCGATCGGCGCGCAGGCCCTGGGCATTGATGCGAATGGGATAAGTCGCCTCGTCGCTGGCCAGCGTTGGCTCGACGCGCACCCCCGGAGTCAGCCACAGCCCGTCGCCGTTGCGGTAATGCACGACGCGG
>CALBTQ010000166.1 GCA_937967875.1 uncultured Pseudomonadota bacterium | reverse complement strand
CCACCGAGATCTACACTCTTTCCCTACACGACGCTCTTCCGATCTCCGAGAATCGGCGCACCTCTTCGTAGGTCGACAACGGCTCGTAGAACCTGACGAAATCGTCGACGGCGGCCAGCGGCGCGGCGGTCAGGCGCATTTCGGGCAGGTTGTCGCGATCGAAATCCCACTCCAGCGCGGTGGTCAGCGTATAGCCCGCGGCGAAATCCTGGTGAAAAACCTGGGCGAAATCGTCGTTGCCGTCCCAGACGTCGACGCTCGCGCCGCCGGCGTCGGCCGTGTCATAGACGGTGACGACGATCTCGCTGACCGTATCTTCATCCAGGTCGGCCAGGGCGACCGCTAGGCTGCCGGTCGTGACGGCGTAGACCTGCTCCCAGGCGACGACGTCGTATTTCGTATGCGCCGCGGTGATCGTGTAGACCCACTCGTCGGCGACGTACTCTTTTTCGATCAGTACGTATTCGGCGTTGGAATCGTCGTTGACGTTCGGCGGCCGGCGCAGGCTGTCGACCTCGATGCCGACCAGCGAGGCGTTGCGCCCGGCGATTTCCTTGATCAGCTCGTAGCCGGAGGACGCTTCGTAGAAACGCAGCAGCGTGTCGCGGCCCTGGTGCGGTACGGCCTGGACCATCAGCTCGGGCAGGCCGTCGCGGTCGAAGTCCCAGTCGCCTTGCGGGTAGAGCCAGTAATCGTCGATCAGCCCGGTGGTGAAGGTCGCATTAAAATCCTCGTTGCCGTCGAGCACTTCGACCTTGCCCTCGTAAGAGGTGGCCTTGCCCCGTGCTTCGATCGTGTAGTTGGTGGCGAGGATCAACTCGGTCGTGCCGTCAAGATCGAGGTCGGCCGCTTCGGCGGCCATCGTGCCGTCGCCGACCGGCAGTTGCGCCTGCTTGATCACCGTGTGGTCGGCAGCGCGCCGCACTTGCAGGTCGTAGTACCACTCGGCTTTTTCCCACACCTTATCGAGGTACAGATAATCGTCCGCCCCGTCGCCGTCCATGTCGGCCGGACCCCACAGATCGTCGCGCACTACGCCGGTGACGGTGAAGGCGCCGCCGGTGATTTCCGCGGCAAGCGCGTAGTCGTCTTGGCCGTCGTAGAAGCGCAGCCAGGCGTCGCCGCCGGCCATCGGCGCGGCCTGCAGGCACAGCTCGGGCAGGCCGTCGCGGTTCCAGTCGCGGTTCGCGTAGAGCGTTAGGTGCACGCCTTCCAACTCGCCGGTGGCGAAGGCCGAGGCAAATCCGTCGTTGCCGTCGAGCACTTCAGCGCGGCTTTTGTACGGCGTGTCCTTGCCGGGAAAGAAGTTGAAGGCGAGGGCGATTTCATAGGCGCCGTCGGCGTCGAAGTCGGCGAGGGCGACTTGCAGCGTCGCGTTTTCCTCGCTGTAAGAGTCGCTCCAGACCACGGTGTCGTCGGCGAGGCTGCGGACTTCGAAGGCGAAGTAGGTTACGCCCGCGTCTTCGTTGGTTTCCAGGTAAAGATATTCGAGCGCGCCGTCGCCGTTCATGTCCACCGGGCCCCACAACGGCGGGCCGGTGGGCGCATCGTCGTCATCGTCGTCGAGGATGTCATCGTCGTGATCGTCGTCGTCGGTGTCGTCGTCGTCGCTATCGTTGTCGTCATTGTCGTCGTCGTCATCGTCGCCGCACGAGCAGGAAGTCAGCAAGCAGGCGAGCAAGAGTGAAACGACCAGTAACAAAATCAACCAGCGCGGCGCCATGTCCGTCCCCCGGGATAATTATTATGTTGTGATGACTTTCTTATACCGCAGGACGGCGGAACGTGCAAAAGAAAACCCCGCCGGGCGGCCGGCGGGGCGGTGGAAGCGAAACTGGGAAGCGGCTTAGTCGCCGTATTCCTTTTTGACGACCTTGAAGGCTTCCTCGGCGGCGTCCAGCGTCGCGGCGATGTCTTCCGGTTGATGCGCGGCGCTGATGAACCAGTTGTGGCTCGGGTGGCAGAAGTGGCCGCGGACGGTCAGTTCGGCGCACCAGGTCTGCATGCGCATGAAGTTCGTTTCGTTGCCGAAGTGGATGAACGGTATCGTGGTCGGGCCGCTGGCGATCATCTCGTAGCCGAAGGCCTTGCCGCGTTCGATCAGTCCGTTCATGAGCAACTCGCCCATCTTGAACATGTGGGCGACGCCGTTTTCCTTCTGCAACAGCTTGATGTTGGCCAGCGCCGCGGCCATGGGCACCGCGCCGTTCCAGTACGAGCCGGTCAAGAAGACGCTCGAGGCGGCGTTTTTCAAGCTGTCGCGGCCGACCGCGGCCGAGAGCACGTAGCCGTTGGCGATCGCCTTGCAGTAGCAGGAGATGTCGGGCTCGAAGCCGAAGTAATCCTGGCTGCCCTTGACGCTCAAACGGAAGCCGCAGCGCACGTCGTCGAGAATCAGCACCGCGCCTTTGTCGTTGCACAGCTTCTGCACACCCTGCCAGAAGCCGGGGGCGGGCAGTTCCAGGTCGGCGAAGGTCGGGTGATGGAACGGAGTCATGATCACGCCGGCGATCTGATCCGGGTAGCGGTCGAAGAGGGCGCGCAGGCCGGCCAGATCGTTCCATTTGTAATACAGCATCTGGGCGCGGTCTTCGTCGATCAGGCCGCCGTGGCCGGGGGTGCACCAGGCGTGCGCGCCGTGGTACTCGCCCTTGCACATGACGATCTTCTTGCGGCCGGTGGCCTCGCGGGCGACCAGCGTGGCCCAGGTGGTCACGTCCGAGCCGTTTTTGGCGAAGACGGCCCAGTCGGCGAAGGGAATCAGGTCGGTGAGGAATTCGGCCAGCTCGACCATCCGACCGGTCGGATGGTTGTAGCAGTCGCCGTTGGCCTGTTCGGCGCGGGCGGCGGCGTCGACGACCGGGTTGTTGTAACCGGTGATCATCGGACCGTAACCGCACATGTAGTCGATGAACTTATTGCCGTCCACGTCCCAGTAGTAGGGACCTTCGGCCTTGGCGGCGTAATAGGGGAAGCTGCCGGGCACGGTGAGCACGGGGCTCTGGTGACCGTAGATCGCGCCGGGAATGACCTTGGCGGCGCGCAGGAACAGCTCTTTGCTCTTTTCGAAGGTATAGGGTTTTTTCGCGGCCGGCGCCTTGGGCGCGGCTTTGACGGCGGCTTTTTTCACCGGAGCCTTTTTGGGGGCGGCGGTTTTCTTCGTGGCTTTCTTTGCGGTTTTCGCAGGCATGGCAACCTCCCTCTCAGGCCAGGTAATCTTCGACGTGGTTCAAGATGACGCTCAGATCGTCGACCATCATCACCAGTCCGCGAATGTTGACTTCGCCCTTGCCGGTGGCGGCCATCGCGTCCAGGGTGCCGTTGACCAGGTCAAAGGCGACGTCCGTGGTGGCGAAGGTTAGCTCGGCGCTCGGATCCTTCATCAGACCGTCGCCGGCCAGGAAGGAACCGGCGGTGGTTTTCTTGAAGTAGAAATTCGGGCCGTTGGGCTTGATGACGATGTTGACAACGCAACCGGGGATCATGTGATCGGAAATCGGCTTGAGCTTGTCGTCGAATTCGGCGAGCACTGCGCTGGCCCAGGTGGCCACCGAGAGCTTGCATTCGAGCACCTTTTCGGTCAGCTCGGGGCTCAATTGCTGCCCGTCCAATTCTTTCAGGTAATGCTCCAACCGTTTGGACAGCGCCATGAAACCTTTGAGCAGCTTCACGTTCCAGAAGCCGTTGATCAGCGGCAGGGTGAAGCCTTCGCCCGAGAACATGGCGTTGAGCAATCCCGCGGTCGGGAACCAGAAGGAGACGTCGGCGCGCGCAGCCGGCTGGCGATATGCGCGGCAGGCGCCGTCATTGAACTTCAACTGTACGGTGGGTCCGCCCAGGTAGCTGAATTGGATGGTGGCGTTCCAATCCTTGACGATGTCCTGCGCCTCTTGGTCGAAACGCACGATTTTGGCCAAGACCGGAAGCACCGCGTGTAAATTCAGCCGTGCCACAATCTGTTCGCGGTCCATGGATGACTCTCCTCTTTGGTAGATAAACCCCTCATACAAATCAGCCAGGGCGCTAATGCTAGCATCGTATGACGCATCGCGCCAGGGGGAAAATTTCAAACATTGGACTATCTACGCCGGCCACGGATGCAGCACGCACTTGCCCATCGTCCGGCGTTGCTCGACGTCGTCGTGCGCCCGCGCGGCGTCGGCCAGCGGATAAACGCCGTGCAGCGGCAGGCGGGCTTCGCCGGCGCGCAAGGCGGCGAACAATTGCGGCCAGGCGGCGCGATGCGCGGCCGGATCGTGCCGCAGGTGCGTAAGCAGATGGTACATGGTGATCGTCGGGGTATCGATGAAGCGCCGCATCAGGCCGACGAGCAGATGCTTGGCGTTGGGCAGGCCGGCCGCCGCGCCGAAGTAGAAGATGCGGCCCAACGGCGCGAGCAGCCGCAGGTCGTCGCCGACGGTCGGACCCATCACCGAGTTGTAGACGATGTCCGCGCCGCGTCCGCCGGTCAGTTCGGCCACGCGGGCGGGCACGTCGCGCTCGACCAGATAATCGATCGCCTGGGTCGCGCCCAACGAAAGCGCCCGCGCGCATTTTTCCGGCCCGCCGGCCAGGGCGATCACCGTGGCGCCGCGCGCGGCGGCCAATCCATTAATTAAGCTGCCCACCGAACCGGCGGCGGCGTAGTTGAGCACGGTCAGACCCGGGCGCAGTTCGACCAGGGTGCGTGTCAGGTGCCAGGCGGTCATGCCCGAGACCGGCAGTCCGGCGGCGAGGTCGAAGTCGATATCGTCGGGCAGCGGCACGACGGACGACGTAGGGGCGACGACATACTGCGCATACGCGCCCTGCGCTACGGTGGCGACCACCCGTTGACCCGGGGAGAAATCGGCGACGCCTTCGCCCAACGCGTCGATCACACCGGCGGCGTCGGCGCCCGGAATCAACGGCAGTTTAGGCATCGGCAGATACAGACCGCGGCGGATGAGCACCTCGGCGAAGTTCACGCCCGCCGCCATGACCTTGAGGCGCACCTGCCCGGCGCGGGGTGCGGGCGGCTCGAGGTCGACGAGTTCCAGGCGCGTCGGCTCGCCGATTTCGCTGAGACGGATCGCTTTCATTTTCCGCTCCGTTCGGTGATTTTCCCCCTGATTTTACGCGTTGCGGGCGCGATGCAAAACCGGCTTCACAGGCGGGCGATTATCAGCAATAATCGGCGCTCAAACCGGAAGCGGGAGGCGTTTCATGAAGACCGGGTGGTGGAGGCTTTTTTCACTGTTGTTGATTTTGGCGATGGCAGTGGTCGCCTGCGGCGACGATGACGACGACAGCGGCGACGACGACGATGACGACGACGATGACGATGACGACGACGACGAAAGCGCCTGCGGCGACGAGCTGCTGGACAAGTACGCGTCGTATTGTCAGGACTACGACGATCCGTGCGCGGCGAGTGCGGACGAAATCTACCTCGACGACAACGAACCGCTCTACGGCAACGACTACCTGCTGGAAGGCGAGCTGGAAGGCACGCAGTTCAAGCTGGATTCGCCGTTCCACGTGCAGAAAATAAAGCTGTACTTCGAAGGCAGCGGCGAGGCGATCATCCACGTGTACGCCGACTGGCTCGGCTCGATGCCGCGTGTGTGCCCGTGGGACGACGATTTCGAAACCGTCGAGTACATCGATCCGATCACGGTCGAGGTCGACGGCGACGGCTGGGTCGAGATCGACGTATCCGATAAGAACCTGATGTTTTTGCCGGGAACGAAATTCTGGGTCATGTACGAGCACGCCAGCGACGACGGTCCGCAGTTGGTGATGGGTTCGAAGTCCAACTCGACGTTGCAGAGCCGCATCTGGGACGAGAGCTGGGCGAACGATTCGGCGAACCAGGGCTTTAAGTGGGACATCGCGTTCTACTATTACATGATCCACCTCGAGGGCAATCGGTTCTGCGTGCTGGAAGACGGGACGGAATTCACCGAGGTCAGCGCCGAGGCGGGCATCGACACCTCCAGCCAGTACCGCACCGGCTGGGCCGATCTGGACGGCGACGGCGATCAGGACATCATCCTGACCAACACCGACGCGACCAATCACCCGGCGACGATCGTCTATTTGAAGAACAACGGCGACGGCACCTTCACCGACGCCACCGCCGGCGCCGGGCTGGACGGCGAATACAAAAACGCGATGACCCTGGTCGCCGACTACGACAACGACGGCGACCCGGACGTCTTCGCGATCAAGCCGCAGCCCTACACGACGACCAAAGACGGCGAGGAATTTTCCGTACTGCTGGTCAACGACGGCAGCGGTCACTTCGCGCCGGACGCCGACGCGCTGCCCGACCTGTGGGGCACGCTGTCCTCGGCCAGCCTGGGCGACTACGACGGCGACGGCTACCTTGACCTGTACATCGGCGCCTGGTTGAAGGAGTACCCGTACTCGCCGTCGGACCCCGACTACCTGCTGCGCAACGACGGGGCGGGCGCCTACGCCGACGTGTCGGAAGCCTCGGGCATCCGTGACGCGGTCGAATCGCCCTGCTACGGCGTGAACTGGGTGGACTTCAACGACGACGGCAAGCAGGACATTTTCGTGTCCAACTACGGGCGCACGAACAACTTCCTGTTCCAGAACCAGGGCGGCGGCACGTTCGCCAACGTGGCGCGCGACAAGGGCCTGGACGCCTATGAAGAGCGCATGGCCGGCAACACCTTCGGCGCGGACTTCGACGACATCAACAACGACGGCCTGTTCGACGCGGTGCTTTCGGACATCGCGCACCCGCGCTATCAGCCCGACAGCGGCCCGTCGAGCGTGAAGCTCAACCAGGGTCCGCCGGACTACACCTTCGACAACGTCAACGAGGAAATGAACTACAATCCCGACGAAGGCGACGTGGACCCGAGCTTCATCGACTTCAACAACGACGGGCGCATGGACCTGTTCATGTCCAGCCTCTATGAAGGCCACTACAGCCGCCTGTATGAGCAGCAGGCCGACGGCGCGTTCCTGGATGTGACCTACTGGACGGGCGTGGAGATGCACGACTGCACCGGCAACGCCTGGGGCGATTACGACGGCGACGGCGACCTCGACCTGCTGTCGGCCAGCCGGCGCGCCGACGACGGCGGCAGCTACACGCGGCTGTTCCGCAACAACGTCGGCACGGAAAACAACTGGCTGGCGATCAAGCTGGTGGGCGTGAACTCCAACGCCGACGGCATCGGCGCGAAGATCACCGTCACCGCCGGCGACCTGGTGCAGGTGCGCTACGTGAAGGGTCCGCGCGGTCACTACGGCGCACAGCCGACGATGGTCGCGCACTTCGGTCTGGGTCAGGAAGGCGCGGTCGACCAGGTGCAGGTCGAGTGGGTCGGCGGCGACACGGAAACCTGGACCGGCCTGGACGTCAATGCGTACGTGACGCTGACCGAAGGCGATCCGTCGGTCGGGAAATAAGCGGAAACGATTTTCCGACCGGCCGCGGCAAACGAATCTTTATTCCCGCAGCCGGTCGTGGTAATTTTTTGGATGTACAAACGTCACTTTGGGGAAACAGATGGGCAAAAAAAACGATAAGGCGGCCGCGCAGCGCAAGCAGCGCAAGGCGATGAAGAAACGGAGCAAGGACAATCAGCGGCACAAAGCCGGCCACATCGGCGCGGTGAGCGAAAACGCCGTGCAGCATCAGATGCTCAGCGAGTTCGGCAACGTGCAGAACTTCGTCAAGAACGTGCTGCACCTGTCGGTGATGTTGCAGGCCGACGAGGACCTCAAGACGTTGCGTTTCGCGCCCGACGACGTCTACGCCCATTTCGATCCGGCCGCCGACCGCGACCAATTGGCCGATCTGTACGCGCAGGCCGACGACCTGCCCGCCTACGACGAAACGTACGAGGAATTCTGGCACGACAAGCGGCGCGACGCGCTGCCGGCGTTGGTGACCGACGAGTTCGTCGACAAATGCGAGAAGGTGTTCAAGAAATTGCTGGTCACCAAGAAGGGCTTCAAGAAGGACTATCGCGGCGCGATGGCCGGCAGCCTGCTGGTGCAAAGCCACACGGCGGCCATTTCGCGCACCGAAGCCCCGTTGGAAGACAACAACCTGTGGGAGCTGATCCTGCTGGCTTCGCTGAAAGAGAATCCACGCGAACTTCCCGAACCGGCGCCCGCCGCCGAAGAGAGCGCCGTCGAAGAACAGCCGGCGACCGATAACGAGGAGGCCGGGGAAGAAAAGTAGCGATCGTACAACCACTCCAGCTGCTGCGGACCACACGGCGAATCGAGCGATGCGGACATCTGGCCGTAAAGATGCCGGAATGCTGCGGTTGAATCAGTAAGGAGGGCGTCTTGCCCAAACCGGTGTTTATGCAAATTCCTCAAATCGCGCAGGACAAGATTCTGCTCGCGGCCGCCGAAACCTTTGCGGAGAAGGGATTGCGGCTGGTCACCATGGCCGACGTGGCGCAGCAAGCGCAAATCAGTCCGGATACGTTATCGATGTATTTCGACGGCAAGCAGGATCTGATCGCCTCGGTGTTGGGTCGCGCGGCGCAGTATTTCAATCAGGTGTACATCGAAGTGGGCAACATGCAGCGCCTATTCTGGGAGCGCGTCGAATACCTGCTGCGCGTGGTCGCCCGGCGCGTGCGCACCCTGGGCGCGTACCTGAACGTGTACAATCATCTCGACGCCTTCGGCGCGCCGGAGTTGGCCAAGGCGACCTACGATCGTTTCGAAAGCCGCGCCGGCTTGTTTTATCAGAACCTGGTGCTCACCGGCGTGCAGGAAGCGGCGTTGCGCGACGATCTGGACGTGACGATGATGGCGCTGGCGTTTCAGGAGGCCGTGCGCATTGTGCTGTCGCGGCGGGCCAACGCCATTTATCGAGCGCGTTCCAAAACCTATTTGCCGGAAATTCCGTTCGACGACGACGGCGACGAAAAATTGGTGCGCCGGTTGTTGCTGTTTCTCAAGTCGTCGTTCGGCGCGTAACCTTTTTTCACGGGCATGTCGATGGCAGCCGATTGGTGGTTCTGGCCGGCGTTGGCGGTCGGGCTGCTGCTTTTTTCACGGATATTCATGGTGCGCATTACCTGGCGGGCGGCGATGCAGTCGTTGCGGCCGGCGCGAAGAGTGCCGGATCGTTTGAACGACCTGCGCGTCGACCGGCCGGCGGCGGTGACCTGGCTCGGGCACGCCACGGCGCTGGTGCAATTGGGCGACGCGTTCATCCTCACCGATCCGGTGCTCAAGGACCGCATCGGCGCGGTGCAGCGGCGGCTGGTCGAGCCCGGCGTCGACCCCGCCCATCTGCCGCCGATCGACGTGACCGTGATCAGCCACGCGCACCTGGATCATCTCGACTTGCCCAGTCTGCGTCTCGTGCCCGGACGCGGCGTCATCGTCGCGCCGCACGGCGTGGCCAAGCATCTGCCGCGCGATCTGCCGTTTGCGCAAATCATCGAGCTTAAAGTCGGCGAAAGTTACACGCATCGCGGCGTGACCGTGACCGTCACCGGTGCGAAACATTGGGGAGGGCGTGCGGGGGTTGACGGCCTGTGGGATCGCGCCTGCGGCGGCTTTTATTTTACCGCCGACACGGGGACGGTTTTTTACGCGGGCGACACCGGCTACGACGCGGAGTTGTTCGCGCAGATCGGCCGCGGGCGGCCGCCGGACATCGCGCTCATTCCGCTCGGGCCGGTGCGGCCGCGTTGGGTGATGCGCATGAACCACCTGAGCGCCGCCGACGCCCTGCGCGTGTTCGACGATCTGTGTGCCGGGTATCTCGTCGCCGTGCATCATTCCACGTTCATCCACAGCACCGATCCGCCGCACGAGCCGCGTCAGGAATTTCTCGCCCTGGTCGCCGGGCGACCGGACGCCGCGCGAATCCACGTGCCGTTCTACGGCGAGCAACTGCTCTTCGCGCGAGACGGCGAACGGCTGACGCTCG
>CALBTQ010000165.1 GCA_937967875.1 uncultured Pseudomonadota bacterium | reverse complement strand
ATCGTATTCGGTGACTGGAGTTCAGACGTGTGCTCTTCCGATCTGCGGAAATCGGCGACGTGTTCGGCGGCTTCAAGCAGTTCGGCTCGTTGCTGCTCGGCGGTATTTTGTACATCATTCTGGCCAGCGTGGGCGCCATCGCCTGCGGTATCGGCATGTTCGTCACGATGGGCATCGTCACCTTCATGTTCCCGCTGATCGCCGACAAGGGCATGGGCGCGGGTGAAGCGCTCAGCGCCAGCTTCGGCGCCTTCAAGGAAAACTGGCTGGGCATGATCGTCGTCGCCCTGCTGACCGGCATCGTCGGCGGCGCGGGCAACTCGGTGGCGATCGCCGGTCTGTTGACCATGCCGTTCGCCATGTGCGTCAATTTCGTCGCCTACAAGCAGGTGTTCGGCGATTGACCGTATGAATCGGCGTCACGTCGGGAGTTAAGACGAAGGGGTCGGCGCCTAAGCCGACCCCTTTTTATCGGATGTTATGAAACGCATAGGCGACTACGAACTGGTCAAGATGCTCGGACAGGGCGGCATGGCCGAGGTGTGGCTGGCGCGCCGACCGGGACCGCTGGGCACGCAAAAGTTCGTCGTGATCAAGCGCGTGCTCGCCCATCAGGCGGACAACCGCCGCTTCCGCGAAGCCTTCATCGACGAAGCGCGGCTTGCCGTGCGCCTCAATCATCCGCACATCGTCGCGGTGCAGGAAATCGTTGCCGACCAACAGCGGCCCGCCCTGGTGCTCGAGCTGGTCGACGGCATCGATCTGGAGCGCCTGCAATTCGCGTTGGCCGCCGCCGGCCGCCGTTTTCCGCTGGGCGCCGCCGTGCGCATCGCCGCCGATCTGCTGCGCGCGCTCGACTACGCCCATCAACTGTACGACGAGGCCGGCCAGCCGCTGCACATCGTCCACCGCGACGTGAGCCCGCCCAACATCCTGCTGGGCCGCCACGGCGAGGTGAAACTGGCCGACTTCGGTATCGCCAAGGCGCGCGGGCGGCTGACCAAAACGGCCTTCGGCATGCTCAAGGGCAAGGCCGCGTACATGAGCCCCGAGCAGGCCGGCGGCAAGACGCTCGACCGGAGCAGCGATCTGTTCAGCGTCGGCGTCGTGCTCTGGGAATGCCTTACCGGCCGCGCGTTGTTCGACGGCGGCGACGATCTGGCCACGCTCGATCGCGTACGCGAGGGCGTCGCCGAAGCGCCGCATCTGCTGCGCGAGGAAGCGGGCGCGGACCTGAGCGCGGTCGTTTTGCGTCTGCTGGAAAAAGATCCGACGGCGCGTTATACGCAGGCGCACGAGGCGCTGGCCGCGTTGGAAAACACGCAGGCGTACCGGCAGGCTTCGGCGCGGGCGGTAGCCGAGTTGGTCGTCGAGTTCGCCGGCAAATCGCCGACGACCGAGATCCGCAAAACCGACGAGTTGGAAATCGCGCCGGCCGACGAGATGGAGGAAACGCAGGAACTCCGGCCGAATCATCGCCGACTAAAGGCGATCGTCGCGGCCGTTGCGTTGCTGGCGGTCGGCTTGTTCGCCTGGTGGTTGTCGCTCAAGCCGCCTTTGCCGACGCCTTCAACGACCGAAGAACTGCGCAATGCCACGTTGATCGTGCAGCCGGGTACGCAGGGCGCAATCGCGTACTGGGACGATGTTCCGCTGGGCGTCACGCCGGTCGTGCGCGATTATCCACTGGATCGCAACCGGCATGAATTGCGGCTGCACCGGCCGGGATATGTTTCGCTGATTAAAAATTATTCCTTCCACAAACCGCGTCGCGTCGATACTTCACAGCAGTTGCTTCGGCAAAACGGAACGGTATTTGTTTCGTCACAGTCCAAATCGTCGTGGAGTATCGCCGGTACGACCATTGTCGCCGGCGAAGAGGCGGTGTTGCCTTCCGGCGGGTATCTGGCGCAAAACGTGGCGGGCGAAAAAGTGTGGATTCGCGTGGGCGCCAATGGTCGTGTGGAACTCTAATCAGTATGATTCTAAACAATTAATTCCTGCAAAATCTGAGTTGACAGGGTGGGAAATGACCGTTAGTCTTGCCTCGATTTTTGGGGGAACGTCGTGATCCCGCTTCCGCGCAAAATTCTTTATCCAAAAATGAAATAAGGAGTAATGCCATGTACAGGTCGGTCGACGAGTTTATGAATAAGGTCATCGCCAAGAATCCCGCCGAACCTGAATTCCACCAAGCGGTCCGTGAAGTTGTTCAGTCCATCTGGCCGGTCATCGAAGCCAATCCGAAGTACCAGGCCGCAAACATTCTCGATCGCATCGTCGAGCCCGAGCGTGTGATTCTCTTCCGCGTTTCCTGGACCGACGACCAGGGGCAGGTGCAGGTCAATAAAGGATTTCGTATCGAGATGAACAGCGCGATCGGCCCGTACAAGGGCGGTTTACGCCTCCACCCGAGCGTCAACCTGGGCATTCTCAAGTTCCTTGCCTTCGAGCAGGTGTTTAAAAACAGCCTGACCACGCTGCCGATGGGCGGCGGCAAGGGCGGCAGCGACTTCGATCCCAAGGGCAAGAGCGATGCGGAAGTGATGCGCTTCTGCCAGGCGTTCATGACCGAGTTGTCGCGCCACATCGGTCCGAACACCGACGTGCCGGCCGGCGACATCGGCGTGGGCGGCCGCGAGATCGGCTTCCTGTTCGGCATGTACAAAAAGCTGCGCAACGAGTTCACCGGCGTGTTGACGGGCAAGGGCCTGAACTGGGGCGGCAGCCTGATTCGTCCCGAAGCGACCGGCTACGGCTGCGTATACTTCGCGCAGGAAATGCTCTCCACGCGCGGCAAGAGCTTCAAGGGCATGACGGTCGCGGTGTCCGGCTCGGGCAACGTAGCGCAGTACGCCGTGGAAAAAGTACTCGACCTGGGCGGCAAAGTCGTGACGCTCTCCGATTCCAACGGTTCGATTTACGATCCGGACGGCATCGACCGCGCCAAGCTCGCCTATGTCATGGAACTCAAGAACATCCGCCGCGGACGCATCAAGGAATACATCGAGAAATTCCCGAACGCGCAGTACCTGGAAGGCCAGCGTCCGTGGTCGGTGAAATGCGACGTGGCGCTGCCCTGCGCGACGCAGAACGAAGTCGACGCGGCCGAAGCGAAGATGCTGGTCGACAACGGCTGCTTCTGCGTCAGCGAAGGCGCGAACATGCCGACCGAACCCGAAGCGGTGGACGTCTTCATCGATCACAAAATCCTGTTCGGTCCGGGCAAAGCGGCCAACGCCGGCGGCGTCGCCACTTCCGGTCTGGAAATGAGCCAGAACAGCATGCGCCTGTCCTGGACGCGCGAAGAAGTCGACGCCCGCCTGCACGGCATCATGAAGTCCATTCACGAAGCCTGCGTCAAGTACGGTAAGGAAGGCGACTTCATCAATTACATCAACGGCGCGAACATCGCCGGCTTCATCAAGGTGGCCGACTCGATGATCGATCAGGGCGTGGTCTGAGCGATCCGCAAGCGTACAACGACGGGGGACATCCGTAGGGATGTCCCCTGCTTTTTTTTCGGCCGATGAGGTAAAGTAACGCGCATGAAACAGGAACTGCCGCTCAAGTACCGCAAGTACAACGCGCTAATGCCGCACCGCGTGCGCGACGTCCTGCTGGTTTCCTCGCTGTACGATGCGTTCATCCTGCAGGAGGATGCGCACCTGTCGGAGCAGATTTTTCTCGAATACAAATCGCTCTCGCTGTCCAGCGCGCCGATGTTCACCCACGTGACCGGCGGCGAAGCGGCGATCGAGGCGATGAAGAACCGGCGCTTCGACCTGGTGTTGGTCATGCCGCGCATCGCCGACATGAAACTGCTGGACCTGGGCCGCAAGATCAAGCAACTGCGCCCGGGCCGACCGGTCGTCGTGCTGACTTTCGAGACCAACGAGTTGCAACGGCTCGAGCCGCTGGTCGATTCGGAATACATCGACGCCGTGTTCATGTGGAACGGCAACTCGAAGATCCTGTTGGCGATCATCAAATACATCGAAGACCGCGAGAACTGCGACAACGACATCTCCGAAGCCGACGTGCGCGTGATTATGGTCGTCGAGGATTCGATCCAGTACTACTCGTCGTTTTTGTCGGTGCTGTATCCCGAGTTGATGGAGCAGTCGCAGTCGCTGTTTTCCGAAGGCATGAACCGCCTGCAGAAACTCATGCGCATGCGCACGCGTCCCAAGGTGCTGCACGTCACCAGTTACGAAAAGGCGCTGGAGCTGATCAACAAGTACCGCGACAATCTGCTGGGCGTGATCAGCGACATCGGCTTTTACCGCGAAGGCCGCCACGACATGGACGCCGGTCTGGCGCTGGCGCGCAAGATTCGCACGATCAGCCCGGACATGCCGATTCTCATGCAGTCGTTCAACGAGGAGTACGCCGAGCGCGCGCACGAGCTGGGCGTGCAGTTCGTCAACAAAAAATCGCCCTCGCTGCTTCATGAGATCCGCCGCTTTTTGAAAGACTACCTGGGCTTCGGCGATTTCATTTTCCGCATGCCCGACGGTCGCGCCGTGGCGCGCGCCAAGGACATCCGCGAGTTCGAAAAGTGCATCGCCAGCGTGCCCGACGAATCGCTGCTGTACCACAGCCGGCTCAATCACATTTCCAACTGGCTGATGGCGCGCAGCGAATTCGAGATCGCCCAGCGGCTCAAGCCGCAGCGGGTGACCGACTTCGCCGACACCGCCGAATTGCGCGAATACCTGGTCAGCGTGATCCATCACACGCGCAAGGATACCGGCACGGGGATGATCGCCGATTTCTCCTCGCAATCCTTTGATTTGGAAAGCACCTTCCAGCGCATCGGCCAGGGCTCGCTGGGCGGCAAGGCGCGCGGGCTGGCTTTCCTGAACATGCTGGTGACCAACAATCCGTACTACGGGCAGATCGCCGGCATGCCGGTGCAGGTGCCGCAGACGTTCGCGGTCGCCACCGATTTCTTCGATCAGTTCATGGAACTCAACGGCTTGTACGGTTTCGCCCTGCGCACCGAGGACGACGACGAAATCGCCCGCCGGTTTTTCCAGGCGCAACTGCCCGGTCAGTTGAAGGAACATTTGCAGGAGCTGGTCGCCCAGATCGACGGTCCGCTGGCGGTGCGTTCCAGTTCGATGCTCGAAGATGATATGTTCCATCCGTTCGCCGGCATCTACCGGACGATCATGATTCCCAACAACCGGGAGTCGGCGGAAACGCGGATGCAGGAGTTGGCCAACTCGATCAAGCTGGTCTACGCCTCGACCTTCTTCCGCAACGCCAAGGCGTACCTGGAAAACACCAACCACCGGGTGGAAGAGGAAAAGATGGCCGTGGTCATCCAGCGGCTGATCGGTCAGCGGTTCAACGGCCGCTTCTATCCGCACTTCGCCGGCGTCGCGCACTCGTACAACTTCTATCCGCTCGGACCGCAAAAGGCGGAAGACGGCGTCGTGCAACTGGTGCTCGGCCTAGGGCGGATGGTCGTCGACGGCGGGCAGGGGTTCCGGTTCTGTCCCAAGTATCCGCAGGTGGTGCCGCAATTCGCCAAACCGGTGCTGGTCTGGAAAAATTCCCAGCGGCAGTTTTATGCGCTGGATTCGCAATGCTGCGAGGTGTCGCCCGAAACGTCGGTGACGGGCAATCTGCGTCGTTATGAAGTCGTCGACGCCGAGGCCGACGGCACCGTGCAGTTGATCGGCAGCAAGTACAATACGCAGGACGACGTCATCACTGAAAGCCCCGACGTAGTCGGGCCCTGGGTGGTGACGTTCAACAATATTCTTAAACACCGCAGCATCCCGTTGGACGAAGTGCTCGTCGAGTTGCTGGACATGACCTCCTCCGCGATGGGCGCGGCAGTCGAACTGGAAATCGCCGTGGACATGGGCGACGTCGGCAAGCGCGTGCCGCGCGGGCAAAAGCGCAAGGAGCCCACGCTGTACGCCTTGCAGGTGCGGCCCTTCGCCACGCGCAATTCCATCGCCGAAATCAACCTGGACAACATTCCTACCGAGCGGGTCATCTGCCGTTCGCACCAGGCGTTGGGCAACGGGCAGTACGGCGATCTGGCCACGGTTGTCTACGTGAAAAACGACGTGTTCGACCCGGCCAACACGCGCAAGATCGCCCGCGAGGTCGGCCAGTTCAACCAGCGGCTTAAGGACGACGGTCTGGATTACGTGCTGATCGGCCCGGGCCGCTGGGGCTCGTCGGACTACTGGCTGGGCATCCCGGTGGAATGGGCGCAGATCTCCAACGCGAAGATCATCATCGAGGCGTCGCCGAAAGGGTACAACGTCGATCCGTCGCAGGGCACGCACTTCTTCCACAACATCACCTCGCTGCAAATCGGCTACTTCACGATTCCGCCCGGGGCGCAGACCGACGATCGGCGGCAGAAAGCCTTCGTGGATTGGGCGTGGCTCGACTCACGGCCGGCGTTGGCCGAGACCGAATTTCTACGCATGGTGCGCCTACCGCGGCCGCTGACCGGCTTCATCGACGGGCGCATCGGGCAGGGCGTGCTGGTGCGCGAACCGGGCGCCTGAAATGAAAATCGTATTTTTGGTAAAGGGGATTTACATTCCCACCGAAAATCTGCGAATGTAGCGCTCCATTTTTCCCAAGGGCGGTCGTGCCGAAGGGAAAAATGCGGGTTGTACAATTAGTTACATTGACAATCCCGGACTCAAACTTATGTTTGATCATCACATTTTAAGGTAGAGGAGCACGGATATGGCAACGAAGTATGTTTATACCTTTGGTGATGGCAAGGCCGAGGGCCAAGCGAAGATGCGTGAGCTGCTCGGCGGCAAAGGCGCCAACCTGGCCGAGATGAGCCGCATCGGCGTGCCGGTGCCCGCCGGCTTCACCATTACGACCGACGTCTGCACTTATTACTACGATCACAAGCAGACCTATCCCCAAGGTTTGAAACAGGAAGTGGAACGCGCTCTCAAGCACGTGGAAAAGGTGATGGGCGCGAAATTCGGCGACGCCAAAAATCCGTTGCTGCTTTCCGTTCGTTCCGGCGCGCGCGACTCGATGCCCGGCATGATGGACACGGTGCTCAACCTGGGCCTCAACGACGTGACGGTGCAGGCGTTGGCCGTGGCCAGCGGCAACGACCGTTTCGCGTGGGATTCCTACCGGCGTTTCGTGCAGATGTACGGCGATGTCGTGTTGGGCCTCAAGCCGACTTCCAAAACCGAGATCGATCCCTTCGAGAAAATCCTCGACGAGGTAAAGGAAAAGGCCGGCGTCGAACTCGACAACGAACTGGGCCTGGAGGATCTGCAGAAACTCGTCAAGCTGTTCAAGGCGGAAATCAAAAAGCAGACCAAGAGCATCTTCCCCGAGAATCCCTGGGAGCAGTTGTGGGGCGCGGTCGGCGCGGTGTTCGGTTCCTGGAACAACCAGCGCGCGATCATCTATCGCCGCATGAACAAAATCCCCGATGAGTGGGGCACGGCCGTCAATGTCCAGGCGATGGTCTTCGGCAACATGGGTGACGATTGCGCCACCGGCGTGGCCTTTACCCGTGACCCCGCCACCGGTCAGAACGTGTTTTACGGCGAGTATCTGCGCAACGCGCAGGGCGAGGACGTCGTGGCCGGCATCCGTACGCCCAAGCCGATCGTCGAGCTGAAAAAGGAAATGCCCAAGGCGTACAAAGAGCTCAACGACATCCGCCTGCTGCTGGAAAAACACTACCGCAACATGCAGGACGTTGAGTTCACCATTCAGCGCAACAAGCTGTGGATGCTCCAGACGCGCAACGGCAAGCGCACCGGCTTCGCCGCCTGCACGATCGCCGTGGACATGGTCAACGAAAAGTTGATCGACGAGAAAGAAGCGATCCTGCGCATCGATCCCAACGCCCTGAACCAGTTGCTCGCCCCGATCTTCGATACGAAGAAAAAAGCGGCGGCGGTCAAAGGCGGCGCGTTGCTGGCCAAGGGCCTGCCGGCCGGGCCGGGCGCGGCGACCGGGCGCATCGTCTTCCACGCCGACGACGCCGAAGAAATGGCCAAAAAGGGCGACCCGGTGATCTTGGTGCGCATCGAAACCAGCCCCGAGGACATCAAGGGCATGAAGGCCGCGCAGGGCATTCTGACCGCCAAGGGCGGCATGACCAGCCACGCGGCGTTGGTGGCCCGGCAGATGGGCCGCGTGTGCGTCGCCGGCTGCGGCGCGCTGGATATCGACTACAAAAAAGGCACGATGAAAGTCGGCGGCAAGACCTTCAAGGAAGGCGACTTCATCAGCCTCGACGGCAGCGCGGGCGAAGTGCTCGCCGGTAAGATCGACGTATCGCCGTCGGAAGTGAAAGTCGCGTTGTTCGGCAAAGGCGCGTCGGCGACCAAAGCCAAGCGCAGCCGCACCTACCAGGCGTTCGCCAAGCTGATGGCCTGGGCCGACAAGTACCGCAAACTCGAGGTTTGGACCAACGCCGACCAGCCCAACCAGGCGGCCGAAGCGGTCGTCTTCGGCGCGCAGGGCATCGGCCTGTGCCGCACCGAGCACATGTTCTTCGGCGGCGACCGCATCGTCGCGGTGCGCGAGATGATTCTCGCCGACGACACCGCCGGTCGCGAAAAAGCGCTGGCCAAGCTGCTGCCGATGCAGCGCAAGGACTTCGCCGGCATCCTCAAGGCGATGGGCGCCCGCCCGGTGACCATCCGCCTGCTGGATCCGCCGTTGCACGAGTTCCTGCCGCACACCCCCGCCGAAATCGACGAAGTCGCCAAGGCGATGGGCGTCAGCCCCAAGGTGATCAAAGCGAAGACCGCTTCGCTGCATGAGTTCAACCCGATGCTCGGTCATCGCGGCTGCCGTTTGGGCGTGACCTATCCCGAAATCTACCGCATGCAGGTGCGCGCGATCGTCGAAGCGGCCGTGCAGGTCAAGACGGCCAACAAGATCAACGTGCACCCCGAGATCATGATCCCGCTGGTCGGGCACATCAAAGAGCTCGACATGCTGCGCAAGGAAGCCGAGCAGGTTATCGCCGAAGTGCTGAGCAAAAAGAAGATGAAGCTCGACATCATGATCGGCACGATGATCGAACTGCCGCGCGCCGCGCTGACCGCCGGCGACATCGCCAAGGTGGCCGACTTCTTCAGCTTCGGCACCAACGACTTGACGCAGACGACCTTCGGCTTGTCGCGCGACGACGCCGGTTCGTTCCTGCCCGAGTACGTGGCCAAGGGCCTGCTGCCCGAGGACCCGTTCGTCGCCATCGACCAGAACGGCGTCGGCCGCTTGATGCAGTTGGCCGCGACCGAAGGCCGCGCGACCAACGCCAAGTTGCAGGTCGGCATCTGCGGCGAGCACGGCGGCGAGCCCAGCTCGGTCAAGTTCTGCCACAAGATCGGTCTGAACTACGTGTCCTGCAGCCCGCCGCGCGTGCCGATCGCGCGCCTGGCCGCCGCGCAGGCCGCGCTCGAATAGCTTAACAACGCAATCGGATAACGAAGAAGGGGCCGCTGCGGCGGTCCCTTTTTTTTATGACATCAGCGTCCCCTGTTATCATGTTGTAAGTGTTTGAAGGACGATTTTGATTTTGAGTGTCCCGAGAAGAAAAGCAGGCGAAGTCGAACGACGGGAAATGGGTTTCCGCGCCGGATCTTCAAGCCCGCAGGGCGCAGGTCGGTAGCGAAGGGCTTTCCTGTCCGACTTTTTGGGGCTTGTCGGTTCGGGTTGGCTTCGATTTCTTCAAGCCCGTAGGGCGCAGGTCAGTAGCGAAGGGCGAAGCCCTGGTATCAGATGAAACAAATTCAAACAAACCCCGGAGGGGTGCAGGTGACGCCAAACCATCTGTCCCTGAAATAACACCTCGGTGACACTGATACGCCGAACGAAGTGAGGCTTATCAGTGTTAAAATATCCACTGTTATGCTCAGATCGGAAGAGCACACGTCTGAACTCCAGTCACCGAATACGAT
>CALBTQ010000164.1 GCA_937967875.1 uncultured Pseudomonadota bacterium | reverse complement strand
CCACCGAGATCTACACTCTTTCCCTACACGACGCTCTTCCGATCTGGCGAACAATCAATACGAAGAAGCACTGGCTGTCCTGCGCAAAGTACGACGGAAATTGGGCGGCGACAAGCAGGCGGAAATCATCACCTACTACAGCGAAGCGGGCATCCATCGTCGCTTTGAGCATTACTCGGAAGCGATTCAAAGCTATCGACAGGCGCTGAAAGTCGCCACCAATCCGGATCAGGAGTTTCAGGCATATATGGAAATCCTGGCCACCTACAACGCCACGCAGAATCTGACCGAGCGGACTAAAGTGTTGGCGGAGATGGAAAAGCGTTTCAAGGATTCCGTGGAATTCGCCGGCGAAGTGTCGCTGCAAAAGGCGCAGGTGCTCATCCAACAAAAAAAATCGACCGAAGCGATCGCGCTGTTGGTTCCATTGCTCGACAATCCCAAGGAGCGTCTGGCGAAGGATGCCTTTAATGCATTGGCTTCGCTCTACGCAGACGAGCGGAAAGAGGCGGAGATGCAGGCCCTGCGGGAAAAGTTCGTCTCTCGTTTTCCCGACAATCAACAGGGGCTCAATCAAATCGACTATGCGCTGGCCAATTTGTACCGAGCGCTGCAGCAATACGACAAGGCGGCGGAAATATTCGAACGCATCAGCGCCGCCGGTCTGTTGGACGAAAAACGACAGGCGCAACTGTCGATGTTGCAGATTCTGATCGACCAGGACAACTTCCAGGGCGCCGAAGCGCAGTATCAGCAGATCGTCAAAACCCCGAACGCCACGGCCGACCTGATCGGACAAGCCAACTCCACGTGGGCGAATTACCTGCGGTCGAAGGGAAGGAATCAGGAAGCCAAAGAGCTTTACGAGCGGTTGCTCAAGCAATACACCGGCACCGGCCAGGAAATCGACATCTTGTTCGAGCTGTCCAACTACTACATGGGCGTCTCGCAGTGGGATGAAGCGGAAAAGATGTATCGCGCCATCGTCGAGAAAGCGCCCAAAGTGAATCGCCAGGACGGCGTGGGCTACGCCATCCAGGGCTTGGCGGAAATCAGCATGATGCGCCAAGACGTCAAATCCGCGCAAAACTATCTCGATAAGGCGATGAAACTGAAGCGAGACCAGGAGCGGGATTTCTGGATCGAACATATGAAAATGCGCATCCTGCTGATGCAGAATCAAACCGACGGAGCGGTCGTCGCTTTCGAACAACTCTTTCAACGATTCCCGCAGCGGCGGGGCGAACTGGAGGGAGCGGCGTTCCCGCTGATCGCAACCCTGACGCAGAAAAATCAATATGAGGATGCGATCAAGATCTATCAGATGATCATCGACGGCAGCAACAACAACATGAACAAAGCCAACGCGATGGTCGGCCTGGCCCACGTGTATTTCGAGATGAAGCAAGCGGACAAAGGCCAAAGACTCATCGAACAGGCGCGCAACATGATGCCCGAGGATTCGCCGCAACGTTGGCAAATCGAGCGGGATATCGCCAATCGCCTACTGCAGAACGGAAAATCAAAAGAAGGTTTGGCGGTGCTGCTCAAGCTGTACAAGCAAACGGACAATGCGCGGGACAAAGCGCAAATCCAGTTTCAAATCGCCGAAGTGTACCAGGGGCTGGGGAATCCCGACGAGGCGATCAAGCTCTATCGGCAGTTGATTGCGGACTATTCGGAGCTTCCCGACGTGCGCGAGCCGGCGCTGAACAATCTGGCCAATTTGTCAATGAGCGTCGGGCGGGAAAAGGAGGCGATGACGTACTTTCGTCAGATTCTCGAAACCTCCCGCGATATGGGCTCGCGGCGCAACGCGATCAACGGGCTGATCGGCGTTCACATGCAGCGTCAGAATTTCAACGCCGCGATGGACCAATGCAACGAATTGGAAAAATTGAAACTCGAAGAGCCGCTGATGATCGACGTTCTCCGCAACAAGGCGGAAATCTACCGCCAAACCAATCGTCAGCCGCAGGCGTTGGAGATTTACAAACGCCTGACCGAAAAGGAAACGGACATCAACGAAAAAGCGCAACTGCTCCTCTCGATCGGCATGATCTACATGGAAAGCCAAAAGCCGAAAGAGGCGCTGAGCGTGTATCAGCAGGTATTGAAAAATCCGCAGTTCGACGCGGGCGCCCACCTGAATGCCAAACGGATGATCGCCGATTTGTATCAGTTTACGGGGGAGAAGGATAAGGCCATCGCCCTATGCCGGGAAATCGCCAACGAGTCTTCCGATCCGGGAACGCGCATCGGCGCGTTGACCAACGTTGCGCAAATTTATCTCAACCAACAGAAGTTCAATGAAGCGGAAAAAATCTTACTGGACCTGACGAACGATCAGTCGATTCAAGACCCGAACCAACAATTCAATATTTATCGCAGCCTCGGCGACATGTATACGCAGTCCAATAAAAACGAGCTGGCGGTTCAGGCCTATCTCAAGGCTCGCGAATTGAGCAAGGAGAAGAACCAATTGGCGTCGCTCGATGTTTCGTTGGCGGAAAACTATGTGCGCCTGAGCAAGTACGACGAGGCGCTTAAAGTATTCCAATCGCTGGTCGAGACGGACGGAATCGATCAGAACATCGTGGTTTCCGCCTACAACGGCATCGCCGAGGTCTATCGCCGGCAGAACGACACGGATAAAGCGGTGGCCAGCTATCAGGCCATCATCAAAAAATTCGCCGATCGTCCGGATCTGGTCATCAATACTTACTTCACGCTGAGCAATTTTTACGGCAGCATCGGTAACGAAAAGATGGCGATTCGGCAATATGAACTGGTCGTGGAAAAGTACCCCAATCATCCGCAGGCCGGTTGGGCGCAGGCGTATGTCATCCAGAATCTGGTCAATAGCGGCCAAAACGACGCCGCGGAAAAAATGGCGCGCGCCGCGTTGAAGAAATACGCCGGTCGGCCGGATCTCGTGGAGTTCTTGAACAATATGCTGGCCGGAATCAAAGCGAGCAAGCAGCAGAAATAGGCGAAAATCAGTCTTCGGGCGGCGGAGAATCGGCGGGCGGCCGGCTCGCCGATTCTTTTTGCATCATCTCCTGGTAAATGGCTTTGGGAACCTTGAAGGCGATCAGAATGGTGGAAGGAACCATCAGCACCATCGAGCCGATCCAGCAGGGCGTGGACGCCGCCGAATCGCGCAGCCAGAAGGCGCAGGCGGCCAGCACGCCGACCAGCGCGGGGTTGAGCAGGAAGGCGGCCACCAACGCCGGCGAACGGCGGATGAAACGCACGCGCAGCAAAACCGCAGTCAGGATCGCGGCCGAAAGGAAAATGCCGATGCCCAGAATATCCTTCGCTTCCATCTCCACTTCCTGTCTTGTGGGCCACCGAAGTTACCAGAGAGGCAGGCACTAGTCAAAGCCCGCCGTTTCCAGTTACAGTATCGTGCAGAAGGAGACTCTATGCGCTGGACGTTATTGACGGTTTTACTGTTGGCTTTGTTGGCGGCCCCGCTGTCGTGCGGTACGGCCAAGGGTCGTTATGACGGCGACGAGCTGGATGATGATGACGATGTGGGCGACGACGACGAGGGCGATGACGACGATGTTGACGACGATGACGACGACGAATATGAGAAGGTCGACGATTTCACCTGGACCGACACCGAGGGCAACGAGATCAACCTGTATGATTATGAAGGACAGGTCGTGCTGCTCAATGTCGGCGCCGGCTGGTGCACCGCCTGCAAGGAGGAAACGCCCAGCCTGCAGGACGATCTGTGGGAAGAATACGGCGACGAAGGTTTCGTGCTGATCCAGTTGCTGGTCGAGGATGCCGACTACAATCCGGCCAACCAGGAAGACGCTCAGGCCTGGCGCGACGAATTTGACGTTACCTACATCGTCTGTTCCGATCCGGACTGGTCGCTGAAAGACTATTTTCTCGAAGAGACGCTGCCGTTCAACATGCTTCTGGACAAGCAGTTGAACATTCGGGAAAAGACGCACGCTTACGATGCGGCCGCATTTGCCTATTTGATCGAGGAACTGCTTTAAAACACCGTCACGTTCGCTTTGACGGCCGAGGGGGCAGCCGGTGAACACAAGCAAAACAACGGACGAGATTCTTCGTCGACCGATCCGGCGCATCAGTTTCATCTATTCGCCCTACGGGGTGGTGAAAAACGAACCCGGCCTCAAGGCGGTGAAGGAAAACTACGGCGTTTTCCCCAGCCTGTCGCTGGCCTACGTCGCCGCGGTGGCGGAGAAAGCCGGGCTGGAAGTGCAGTTCATCGACGCCCATGCGCTCAACCTGACGCTGGAGGAGACCATCCGCCGCGTCAAGGCCTTCGAGCCGGATCTGCTGGGCTTCACCATCACCACCTATCTGTTTTACCAGTCGCTCGCCTGGGTGCGCGCGTTGCGCGAGGCAACCAACGTGCCCACGTTGCTGGGCGGCGTGCGCATGGGCATTTATCCGGAAGAAACGTTCTCGCATCACAGCATCGATTACGGCTGCACCGGCGAGGCCGAGGTGGTGCTGCCCCCGTTCATCGAGGCGCTCAACAACGGCGGCGACCTGCATCAGGTCAAAGGGCTGATCTGGCGTGACGGCGAAAAAATCGTGGTCAACGAGTGCGCCGAACTGCTGGCCGACACCAATACCGCGCCGTTCCCCGCGCGCCATCATCTGCCCAACGACCGCTATTTCAGTTTCATCAGTCAGTTTAAAAATTTCACGCCGATGATCACCAGCCGCGGTTGTCCGTTTCGCTGCATCTTCTGCGAACAGGGCGGGCTGAAGTTCCGGCCGCGCACGCCGGATAACGTCGGCGACGAAATCGAAGAGTGCTACCATGTTTACAAGGTGCGCGAGTTCGACTTCTTCGACAGCTCGTTCACCGTGCAGAAACAGCGCGTTATCGATATCTGCGAGGAAATCCTGCGTCGCGACGTGAAGGTGTATTGGGCGATCCGCAGCCGCGTGGACTTGGTCAACGAGCCGATGCTCAAAGCGTTGGCGCGGGCCGGTTGCAAGCGTATCTATTACGGCATCGAATCGGGCGACGCCCAGGTGCTCAAAACCCTGCGCAAGGAAACCAACCTCGAGTTGATCCGCGAGGTGATGGCCTATACGCGCAAATATAAAATCGACACCTTCGGCTATTTCTTGGTCGGTTCGCCGGGGGAAACGCCGGAGACGATCAAAAAGACGATCGACTTTTCCGTCGAACTCAAACTCGATTACGCACAGTTTTCCAAGGTCACGCCGATGCCCGCCACCGAACTGTACCAGATGCTGATGACGGAAAAGAAACGCGACTACTGGCGCGAATACATTCTGGACGAGTCCAAGGACATTTTCCTGCCGCGGCCGGGCACGGCGCTGAACGAAGAGGAAATTCAGGCGTGGACGCGCAAGGCGTACCTCAAGTTCTACTTCCGCCCGCGCTATATCTTCAAGGCGATTTACCGCCTCAAGAGTTGGCAGGAGTTCAAACGCTCGGTGTTCACCGCCTGGTCGATGTTCACGCAGAAAAATAAAATTTTCGAGAATATGTGGACCAAAAAGGTGCAGTACTGAGCGAGTCCGTTGCGCGCGAAGATAATCCTTTCCTTTGGCGAATTACGACTTATCTTTTCCTAAACGACGAAGGACGGAGGAACGGTGGACGACCGGCTCAACCTTGTACCCGCATTGCCTGAATCGCGCCCGCTGGAATTGGCCGATAAGGTCTGGTTGCAGCCTTTGCTGCGCGCGCTGCCGTTGGCCGCTTCGGAAATGACCTTCACCAATCTGTTCGCCTGGAGCCATTCGCACCCGGTGCGTCTGGCGCGTTTCCGCGACAGCCTGCTGTTCTGGCGCGGTCCGGCGGATGAGGGATTGCTCTTGCCGCCGTGGGGCGTGTTGGACGCTGAGGGCGTCGGGCAAGCGCTGGCCTGGTCGCAAAGCCTGGGCGGCCCGGCGCAGTTCGGCCGCGTGCCGGCCGCCGTCGCCGAAAGCCTGGCCGCCGCCGAGCCGCGTCTGATTGTTGTTGCCGATCGCGATAGCTTCGATTACGTGTATCGCGTAAAGGATCTGGGCGAGTTGCCCGGACGCCACTACGACGGTCAACGCACCCAAATCAAAAAAGTCGAGCAGGGCGTGACCGCGCGGTACCTGC
>CALBTQ010000163.1 GCA_937967875.1 uncultured Pseudomonadota bacterium | reverse complement strand
ATTGTGGATATGGCTAAGAATGCGTAGCCATGCGGGAACAGATTGAGCAAATTCGACAAGAGGCTATTGCCGCGCTGGCCCAGGCTGCCGATCTACCGGCGCTCGACGCGATTCGCGTCGGCGTGCTGGGCAAGAAAGGCAGCCTGACCGCCGCGTTGCGCGGCATGAAGGATGTTACGCCGGAAGAACGGCCGCTGATCGGCCAGTTGGTCAACGAGGCCAAGGATGCCGTCGAGCAGGCCGTGGATCTGAACAAGGCCCGCATCGTGCGTCGGCAACGCGAACGCGAAGCGGCGACCGAGCGGGTCGACATTTCTCTGCCGGGGCGCAACATCGCGCGCGGCAGCCTGCATCCGCTGACCGAAACCCTCGATGAAATCTCCGCCATCTTCGAAAAGATGGGCTTTGTCTGGGAAGACGGGCCTGAGGTGGAAACCGACTGGCACAACTTCGGCGCGCTCAACTTTCCGCCCGATCATCCGGCCCGCGACGAGCAGGATACGCTCTTTCTGGAAAACGGCCTGCTGCTGCGCACCCACACCAGCCCCGTGCAGGTGCGGGTGATGCAGCGCCACCAGCCGCCGGTGCGCATGATCGCCCCCGGCTGGACCTATCGCAAAGACGCCATCGACGCGACCCACTATCCGATGTTCAGCCAGGTCGAGGGATTGCTGGTCGATAAGAACGTCACCTTGGGCGACCTCAAGGGCGTGCTCAAGTTTTTTGTGCGCGAATTTTACGGCCCGGACACCGAAATACGGTTGCGGCCGAGTTTCTTCCCGTTCACCGAACCGTCGGCCGAGTTGGACATCAGCTGCTTCGCCTGCCACGGTACGGGCAGTCGCGACGGCAAAGTGTGCCCCGTGTGCAAGGGCACCGGGTGGAAGGAACTGCTCGGCGCCGGGATGGTCGACCCGGCAGTGTTCAAGGCGGTCGGCTATGACCCGGAAGAGGTTACCGGCTTCGCCTTCGGCATGGGCATCGAGCGGATCGCCATGTTCCGTTACGCGGTGGACGACATCCGCTTGTTCTTCGACGGCGATCTGCGTTTTCTGCGACAGTTTTAGAGGATACCATGCGTGTTACCTATCGCTGGCTGAAAGAGTATGTCGATTTCTCGGAAACGCCGGAGGAACTGGCGGCCAAAATGACCATGCTCGGCCATGAAGTCGAGGGGATGGAGAAAATCGGCGGCGAGTTTACCGGCGTCATCACGGCGCGGATCGAAGCAGTGCAGCCGCATCCCGAAGCGGACAAGCTTACCATCTGCCAGGTGTTCGACGGCGAACAGACGCTGCAGGTGATCTGCGGCGCGCCCAATACGCAGGCCGGCAAGGTCGGCGCCTTCGCCGCCATCGGCGCGCAATTGCCCGAGGGCAAGGTCAAGAAAATCAAAATGCGCGGCGTGGACAGCTACGGCATGTTGTGCAGCAAGGCCGAGTTGGGCATCAGCACCGATCACAGCGGGTTGTGGTATTTACCCGACGACGCGCCGCTGGGCCGTCCCGTGCAGGAAGTCGTCGAGCTCGACGATTGGGCTTACGATATCAACATCACGCCCAACCGCCCCGATTGCCTCAGCGCAATCGGCCTGGCCCGCGAAATCGCCGCGCGCACCGGCAAGCCGCTCACGCTACCGGAGGTCGCCTTCGAACCGGTCGGCGGCGAAATCGACCGGTACATGCAGGTGATTATCGAAGATCCGGCGAAGTGCCCGCGGTACACCGGCATCCTGGTCAAGGGCATCACCATCGCGCCGTCGCCGGATTGGATGGCCAACCGCCTCGAAGCCGCCGGCGTGCGCGCGATCAACAACATCGTGGACATCACCAACTACGTATTGCTCGAGTGCAGCCAGCCGCTGCACGCGTTCGATTATCACTTCCTGGCCGACAAGAAAATCGTTGTGCGCCGCGCGGGCGAGGGCGAAACCATCACCACGCTCGACGAGCAGGAGCGCAAGCTGACCGACGACGACCTGCTGATCTGCGACGGCCAAAAGCCCGTCGCGCTGGCCGGCATCATGGGCGGCCTCAACAGCCTGGTCACCGACGAGACGGTCGACGTGTTCATCGAATCGGCGTTTTTCGAGCCGACCGGCATCCGCCGCAGCAGCAAGCGCATCGGGCTGTCCAGCGAATCCAGCTATCGTTTCGAACGCGAAATCGACCGCCAGGCCGTCGCCTTTGGGCTGCATCGCGCCGCGCGGTTGATGGAACAGCTCGGCGGCGGCAAGGTCGTGCCCGGGTACATCGACGAATATCCGACTCCGTGGGAAGCCAAGGTTGTGCGCGTCCGGCCGCAGAAAATCACCGGTCTGGTCGGCGTGCAACTTTCGGCCGCGGAAATCGCGAGCCTGCTGACCGCGCTGG
Organism: uncultured Pseudomonadota bacterium; assembly: GCA_937967875.1. Lineage (GTDB taxonomy): Bacteria > Lernaellota > Lernaellaia > Lernaellales > Lernaellaceae > CALBTQ01. The sequence continues at coordinate 1,002 of CALBTQ010000163.1, read as the reverse complement.
AATTCAGCGTGAAAATCGATGGCGATGACCTGCTGGTCAGTGTGCCGGCGTTCCGCGTCGACGTGGGGCGCGAGGCCGATATCGCCGAGGAAGTGGCGCGCCTTTACAATTACGACCTCATTCCCGAAACGTTGCACAAGGGCGCCGATGCGGAAAATCGTCCGTGGAAACTGCGCGCTTTCCTGCGCGACCTGCGCCGGATGCTGGTGGGCATGGGGCTGATCGAACTCAATTCCATCAGTTTCCTGGAGCAAGAGCAGCTCGACGCTGTTTACGCTCCCAAGGGCATTCGCGTGGCCAACCCGCTCAGCGAGGATTTGTCGGTGTTGCGCACGAGCCTGCTGCCCAGCCTGCTGCGCGTGTGCGCCTACAACAAGGCTCGGTTGGTGCCGGATGTGAAGGTCTTCGAGGCGCGGCGGGTGTTTCTCCCGAAAGACGATCCGCAAGCGCAGCCCGACGAGCCGCATCGCCTCGGTTTGCTGCTCGCCGGACGCCGTCATGAAGTCGCTTGGAATCTTCCCGCCGATGAAGTAGACTTCTTCGATCTCAAGGGAGTGGTGGAGGCGTTGCTCAAAGCGTTGGGCATCGGGCCGGTTGTATGGGAACGGCCTGCGGACACCGGTCCCTATTTGCCCGGCGTTTGCGCCGTTGTGAAATTCGAAGATCGGGTGTTGGGCATTATCGGCAAAATCAACGCCGAGGTGCTCGAGGCCTTCGATACCGCGGGCAAGGTGTTTGCCGGCGAATTGGAAATCGACCGGCTGGCCGAATTGGCCCGCACTGTGCCGGCCATCGAACCGATCAGCAAATTCCCGCCGATATTCAGGGATATAGCTGTTTTGGTCGATGCCGACGCCCCGGTAGATCAAATGATCGCGGCGATAAAACAGGTCAATTTGAAGCAAATCGCCGAGGTGAAAGTGTTTGATCTGTACACCGGAAAGGGTGTTAGATCGGAAGAGCGTCGTGTAGGGAAAGAGTGTAAATCTCGGTGGGCGCCGT
>CALBTQ010000162.1 GCA_937967875.1 uncultured Pseudomonadota bacterium | reverse complement strand
CGTCCATCCAGGCGTTGTAGCTCACCACGCAATAAACGACCTTGGTGAAGTACTGCGGCAGAATCTCCTGATTCGCCACGCCGTTTTGCATCGCCAGGATGATCGGCCGGTCGCCCAGTTTGTCGCTTACCAGCTTCGCCACCGCGTCGAGGCTGTAATTTTTCACCGCGATGACCACCACGTCGGCGTCGGGCGCCTCGGCCAGATCGTCGATGACCTTGACCGCCGTGTGTTCCTTATTCTCGGGTTTGTCACCCCGATACGTGGTGATGCCGTTGCGACGCATCGCCTCGGCGATGGGCCCGCGGTCGAGCACGTACAAATGCTCGTGATGCGGCGCCAGCCAAGCCGCGACCGAGCCGCCGATCGCCCCCGCGCCGAAAAACACGATCTTGTATTGCTTTTCCTTTTTCCGCGTCAGGCGGGAAAGGTCGATGGAACCGATAAACTTGCGCACATCGTTGACGATCGTCATGGCTATTCCCCCGCTTGGTTGGCGGCCAGGTCGAACGGCGCCCGATAGTTTTCGTTGGGCAGGTCGAAGCAACTGGACATGTGTTCGGCGTAGCGGAATTGGAACGGATGCTCTTCGATTTCCAATTCGCGCAGTACGTCAGCCAACGGACCCTCGCCGATGGTCAGGTATTCACGATCCGGCTGCTTGTCCTTCTGCCACAGAAGATTCATATACTTGATGACGTTGAAGGTCGCTTTGAAATTCGTCTCGCACTGGCAAAGGCGACTACCCATCTGCGTGTAAAGATTGGACGTGACGTCGAATTCCGTCGGCTTGCCGGTGGTCGGCACGCACAATTGCATGTACCGGCTACCGTTTTCATCGAAGCCCACGGTCACGCAATCATCGCCGTCGCGATAAACATCGATTTCGTGCACGACCTTCGGCAGCCCCCAGATCTTCACTCCGCGAAGCTGGTTTTCCAACGAGGTCACCGGCATGGAAAACACGTAGTAGCCGAAGTTTTTGAAAACGTCGGCGATCATCGGAACGACCGGTAGGTTGATTCCCGGATCGACCATCACCGGAATCGTCATCGCGATTTCGTTGTACGGACCCACGCCCATCACCTGATTGTAAATGTAACAGGAGAAGGCGACCAACGCCCGCCCGCGCGGCATGCGCACCGGTTTGATCTGCGGATGCAACATCATCTTCGCAGCCTTTTCGTAGGAGCATAGGAAAATCGCCTGTGCGCAGGTCACGTCGCCATAGAAGGAGGGAAACATGTAATTTTTGGCTATTTTATCGGTCAACTGCAACGGCTGCGGCGCCGGCCGCAAAGTAAAACGACGGAAGAAATCATTGTTGAACAAGTGTGCGTTATCCAGCATGCCCGGTTCGATTTTATGGTTCGGCTTCATGGTTCACCTTTCATTTGTCGGAAAACGACAACTCAATTGTACTTGTTTGTCGTTTGGGTACAAGGAATTACCAGCGGTTTTCTGTAATTGATAGTAGTGTGAGATTGTTTATAGAATTTGGTTAATGTGGGTTGATTTATTAGAAAATTGTTAGAATATGCAGGTTCGATAATTATTGAGGTTCAATTATGCACTCGACAAAAATCGGCATTCTTTGGTTGGTTTTCATGATGTTGTTTTCCTTGTCGATCGTCGCCGGTTGCGGTGACGACGATGACGATAACGACGACAACGATGACGACGATACTTCCGCCGATGACGATACCGGCGATGACGATGACGACGATGACGACGGTTCCGAACCCGATGACTATGTGCCGACCACGCTCGATTTGACCTATATCCCGATTCCCCTCGGCGATAGCTGGATTTTAGGTGAGGGTCCCGGCGATCCGCGCGAAATTCGCAACGACTTGCTTGCCACTGAAACCGTACCGACCGGCGGGCAGGATCGTCTATCCCTTAGCTACTTTATGGTGTTGTCGGACTTGCACCAGACGGATGAAGAATCTCCCGTACGTTTGACTTTCTTCGATGCGCTGACCATTTTGGACGGCGCCTTCGATTCGGCGTTCCGCCCGCAGGAAGACCTGGGTGCGCAGTTGCTCAACGCCATGGTGCGTACGGCCAACCACATTCAGGTCGATTACGGTCGCGATTTCAACTTTGCGTTGGCGCTCGGCGACATGACCGACAATGGGCAGTTGAACGAGTTGGAGCAGTTTATCGATGTGCTCGACGGCAACGGCTTGACCACCGGCGAGACCGGCTGGACTTCCCCTGATTCAGGCGATTTGGATTTGGATCCGACTACCGGCCGCAACCGCGGCGAGCGCAATTTCGGCATTCAGGAAGCCGATGGCGACGGCAACAATATCAATGCCTTCAATCGCGCGGGCTACCCCAACTCCAACGCCGACCTGGCCACGCCGGGGCTGCGCCTATCCAACGGCGATCCGCTGCCCTGGTTTGCCGCCGTAGGCAACCATGATGTGTTGGCCACCGGTACGTTCGATCCCGATTCGTTCCTGACGTTCTATAAAACCGATAGCTTCGTGGGCGACCGCTCGCCGTACGGATTCATTCCCGGCCTGGGCGGCACACTGGCTTATTGGGAAGAAAATCCGCATCAGAAATTGTATATCGGCGACGGCCTGTTCGGGATGAACATCGATTGGCGAATCGTCATTCAAACGCTAAAACTGGCGGGGCAGATACCCGACGATTACAGCATCGATATCGATGAGCGTTTCAACTTGCTGACCCTGACTCACAATACGCCGGGCGATTCCTCCGACGATGGAGTGACGGTCGCCGCCGATCCGGACCGGATGTTCATGCGCCATGATCTTCTGCTTTCGACGCTTCATGAGCAGGGGCATGGTTTTATCGACCGCAACGGCGACAGCGAAATCAATGGCGACGACGGCGGTTATTATCGTCTCGACAGCGCCACGCTGGCCGGCCAAACCGGCATTCCGCTGCGGTTGCTGGTGCTGGATAGTTGCGAAATTCTTTTCTTCGACGACGGTGGACTCAGCGAAGAGCAATTCACCTGGCTGGAAAGCGAATTGCAGCAAGCGGTGGAAGATCAGGTGATGGTCATTCTCGCCAACCACCATTACATCGGCGCGATTCCCAATCACGGCGATCGGCTGCGCAATCTGCTCAATGCTTATCCCAACGTAATATTGCACCTGGTCGGCCACGGCCACCACAACCGCGTGTTTGCGCGACGGGCGGAAAACGAAGATCCGCTTTACGGCTACTGGGAAGTGGAAACCTCGTCGGGCATCGAGTTCCCGCAGCAGTCGCGTATCGTCGAGATCGTCGACAATCGTGGCGGCACCGGGTCGATCTTTATGACGCTCTTCGACACCTGGCCGACTGAAAAGA
>CALBTQ010000161.1 GCA_937967875.1 uncultured Pseudomonadota bacterium | reverse complement strand
GATCGTATTCGGTGACTGGAGTTCAGACGTGTGCTCTTCCGATCTAATTTCAGGGCGCCGGCATCGGCCTGGCCATCGTCAAGGAATTGGTCAAACTGCTGGATGGCAATGTGTGGTTGACCAGCGAACCGAACGTCGGCACGACGTTCTGCTTCACCTGTTGGATGGACATATCGCCGACAGTGGATTGATCGTCACCACGAATCTTTCCGCTTATTCGGTCCAGCCTTCGCGAATTTCGCGGATTTCCTTCTGCACCGCGAAGAACGCTTCGACCACCTTCGGATCGAAATGCGTGCCGCTGCTTTCCCGAATGATCTGGAACGATTTTTCCACGGAGAAAGCGTCCTTGTAGGGCCGCTTGGAGGTCAATGCATCGAAGACGTCGGCGATAGCCGTGATCCGGCCGACGATAGGGATGTCGTTGCCGGCGATTCCGTTCGGGTAGCCGGAGCCGTCCCATTTTTCATGGTGGGTCATGGCGATCGTCTCGGCCATGTTGATCAAGTAAGAATCGGAGCCATTCAACAACCGGCCGCCGATGACCGTGTGCTGTTTCATGATTTCCCACTCGTCCGGATCGAGCTTGCCCGGCTTGAGCAGAATGCGGTCCGGAATGCCGATTTTGCCGATGTCGTGCATCGGCGCCGCATACAAAATCGCTTCGGATTCCTCGCCGATCAAGCCCATCTTTTCGGCGATGCTGGCGGAATAATAGCCCATGCGTTGAATGTGGCTGCCGGTATCCTCGTCCTTGTATTCGGCCGCTTGCGAGAGGCGGATAACCGTATCCCGCGATGCGCGTTTCAGTTTTTCGGAGGTGGCTTTCAACTCCTCGAAGGCTTCGCGCAACTGCAGAGTGCGGCGCGTGACTTCCTCTTCGAGTAGTTTCTGATAATGCCGCATGTGATCGTTGTAGGCTTTGACTTTCAACAAGGACTGCACGCGAGCGCGCAATTCGGTGCGGTCGACCGGCTTGGCCAGAAAATCGTCGACGCCGATTTCCAGCGCTTTGACCCGTTGATCCAGGTCGCTGTGGGAGGAAACGATAACGATCGGAATCATCTGCGTTTCGGCGTTGCTTTTCAATTTTTCGGCGGTCTGCAAACCGTCCATCCGCGGCATTTGAATGTCCAAGAGGATGATGTCCGGATTGGCGTCTTTGACGGTTTCCAGGCAATTCAAGCCGTCGAATGCTTCGAAAACCTCGTAGCCGAGACGATTCAGAAACTTCGAGAGTAAACTGCGTCCCATCTCATCGTCATCGCAAACCATGATCCTCTTTATGGTTTCCACAATCACCTCGCTTGTACCGTAAGTTTCACTCAACGCTCTTCTCATGGAATTTTAGCACAGGAAAAGATAAGATAAAAGCAGCGCCCCCTCTGGCGCATTTGGGGATGACCTCGATGTCGCCGCCTTGCGCCTTGACCAGGTTGCGGACGGTCGCCAGCCCCAGACCGGTTCCCGACTTCTTGCCGGAAGTCGCGAAAGGTTCGAAGATGCTGGTCGCAATTTCATCGGGAATGCCGGCGCCGTCGTCAGTGACGCTGATTTTCACCACATCGGTATCCATTTTAGCCGTCAGCCAAACGTGTTTGTCCTTCGGATCGCGTCCTTCGCCGCAAAGGGCTTCCTGCGCGTTCTTCAGCAAGTTTTCCATGACGCGCAGCATGCGTTCCTGATCCATGTTGATTTGTAGTTTTTCGGGCAGATCGTAATCGGACACCAGCGAAATGCCGATGGCCGAAAGCTTGGGATTCCAGGTGGCCGAGATCATGCTCAGGTATGGAATGACCGTGGTGGGCTCCAACGCGACGTTTGTGCTGTACCCGCGGGCGAAGTCCAGCACTTCGGCGATCATCCGACTCAGGCGGTGCGCTTCTTTGATGATCGGATCCAGGCTCTGGGCGATTTCTTTGCTTTCTCCGGCCAGCGCATCTTCCTGGGCGATTTCCGCGAAGCCGACGATGGTGCTCAGCGGATTTTTCAAATCGTGGACGATCGAACTGGTCATCTGACCGATGGCGGCCAGGCGGCTTTCGCGCTCGCTCAAGCTGCGCTCCAACCGGCGGGCGCGCAAATGCGCCGCGACGCGCGCTTTCAATTCGCGAATTTCGAAAGGCTTGGAGAGGTAGTCGTTGGCGCCTGTTTCCAAACCTTCGACCACCGCGTCGCCGCCGGTTTTGGAGGTTGCCAGGATGATCGGCGTCTGGTTGAGCGTTTTATCCTCGCGGATTTTGCGGCACAGTTCGTAGCCGTCCATGCGCGGCATCATGATGTCCGAGATGATCAAATCGGGGTGGAAGCGACTGGCGACTTCCAACGCCTCGATGCCGTCGCCGGCCGTGGCTATGCGGTACTTGTCGGTCAGATTGCTGGCCATGAAGGTGCGGATATCCGGGTTGTCGTCGACGACCAGCACCTTTTGCGAATCCGGCGGTGCCTGTTGCTGCAACTGTTTGTCGTCGAGCCTGCCGCCGCCCAGTTTCGAAGCGGCGACGTCGGCCAGCAGCGTTTTGGTGCCCGAATGCGTTTCGTAAGTGGCGCCCAACATCGAGATGGTGCGCTCCTGCGCCAGTTGGTCGATCTTGCGCCGACCGATAATCCGCCGCCGGTCGATCGGCTGCGACTCGGGCCGGCGCGGAAGTTCGATGGAGAAAATCGTGCCCACGCCGACGGTGGAGCGGACGCTTACTTTACCGCTGTGCAACTTGGTCAGTTCCTCGACCATGGCCAGGCCCAGGCCGGTGCCTTCGGCGCGGCGGGAGAGCGCATCGTCCAATTGCAGGAAGCGTTTGAAGATCAGGTCCAGTTGTTCTTCCGGAATGCCCGCGCCCGAGTCCTCGACTTCGAACAAGATGCGGTATTCGTCGAAACTTGCGCGGATTTGAATGCGGCCGCCGTCGGGGGTGAATTTCACCGCGTTGGACAACAGATTGGCGGCGATGGTCTCGACCTTGTTGATGTCGATGATCGAGTCGGGAATCGTTTCGGTTCCCTGGAGAGTCAATTCGATTTTGCGGTTGTCGGTGTGCGGTTTGGTCGCCTTCATCAATTCTTCGAGCAGGCGACCGATGTTGCCGTAAACGAATTTGCATTCCAGCTTGCCGGCGTCGATTTTGGCGAAGTCCAGCAGGGTGTTCACCTGGCGCAGCAACCGGCGGGCGTTGGTTTCCATCGCCTCCAACAAGGGGCGGGGATCCGCCGGCGCATGGCCCTGCAGAATGGCTTCCAACGGACCGAGAATGAGCGTCAGCGGGCTGCGCAACTCGTGGCTGACGTTGGAGAAGAACCGCATCTTCGCTTTGTCGAGTTCCTTGAGGTCCTCGTTGGCCTTTTCGATTTGCATGCGCATCGCCAACTGATTGCGGCGGGTTTTTTCCTGCCCGATGTTGGCGAAGATGGTGAACACGACCGCGCCGCCCATGAAAAAGAACGGTCCCAAAATATTGAACAATGAATCGGCGATGGAGAAAGTGAAGATGAAATTGAGAATAAAGTAACTGCCCATGCACAGAATGCCGCACAGGAGCGTCGGAAAAACCCGCCAGGGCAGGAAGAGGCCGGCAACGAAAATGATGAATACGATGCCGATGTAATAAACGCTGGAAAAACCGCCGAGATAGACGGTCATGATGGCCACGCCCAATTCGGAGGCGAAGACCGTCCAGATCGAAAGCGCCACTACGAATCGGCGGCCGAATTCGGTGGAGAGTAAAAAGATGCCCAGCAGGTAATTGGCGACGACCACCAGGCGAATGATCGTAAACAAAATGGCGTATTTGGAAGTGGCGGCGAAATCGAGCCCGATGAAACTGGAATAGAGAAAACAAGCGATGATCAACAAGTAGCGTAAACGCGAAACAAGTAAAGCGTGCGATTCTTTATTAAGCCGTTCGATAAATTGAGGACTGGTCTCTATCGTTTGGGCTTCTTGCTCGCTCATTTCCCTCTTTCCGCACGCACAATGACCGCCGTGGGTGGATCCCCAAAGGCATTATATGCGCGTACATTTACAAATCCCGCCTCTTCCATCAAAGCGATGAATTCATCGGCGGCGAAAAAGCGAAATCTTCCTTCGTCCTCCAATTCCAATAGTGCGCCGACAAACGCGGCGAATTCTCGCAGGCTGGCCAAGAGTCGTTCCTTTTCGATCTCGTTCAAGTCGTTGCGCTTGGCGATTTCTTCGGCTTCTTCCAGGTAAGCCTTCGACGAATCGTAATTCGGTTTAAGACTCGAAAACACCAGAACGCCGCCGGGCGTGAGCATGCGCAGTAGTTCCCGCAGCACCGAAAG
>CALBTQ010000160.1 GCA_937967875.1 uncultured Pseudomonadota bacterium | reverse complement strand
TTCAGACGTGTGCTCTTCCGATCTATTAAAATCGGCTTGGTCGAAACCGTGTACGTCACCAACGGTATGATGAACCGCGTGAAGAAAATCGAGGGCGTCACGTGCTCCTGGTACGGCAGCGGCAAACGCTCGCCGAGCGAACGCAGCAACCGCAGAGCGATCAATCCCAAGCCCAACAGCCAGAAACCCAGACCGATCAACTGGGCGATGATCGCGCGGCGGTTCGATTTCATCAGTTTGCCGGTCAGCCACGAATAGGTGACCAGCAGCAGCGCCAGGATTATGCCCCAGCGCAACCCGTTGCTCATATCGCGCGACAGCGTTTCCATGCCCAAACGAGGCATGTTCAAGGGCAGCGCGGCCGAGCCGAATAGATTGACGATGCCGGTGATGAAACCGAAAAGTATCCCGACGATCAAACCGAAAAACAGATAGGTCGTCACCGCCGAGGGAAAAAACTCTTTTTTTTCAGTGTTGGCCTGCGTTGTCGTCTCACTCATTCCAGGTATCCCAAACTCCGTAGTCGCTCGCGAACATTGGGCGGCAGCGTCGGCGAAGTCGATCCCGCCTGGGGGCCGATTTTCTCCACCTGCGTCCACAAACCCAAAAGGAATTCGCTTCCTTCTTCGCTTTGGGCGAGGTTGTGTTGCTCACGCGGATCGTTGCAAAGATCGAAAAAAGCGTCCGGAGCCTCTCCCGCAAAGTCTCCGAAACGCCATGCGTATCTTGTTATACCTTTGGCGTTGCCGCGAATCAAGGCAAAGCGGGGCTCGCCCCAGATCGTATCGGCCGCAAAAATGCCGCGCTCCTCGGCCGGTTTCGCGAACAAATCGACGCCGTCGAAGCGATGCTCTCCCGGTAAGCTAAGGCGCGAGGCCAGCGTTGGCAATACATCTTCCAGTGAAACCGGATAATCGACCGTTCGCGCCGGATCGGTTCCCGACTTTTTCACCAGCAGCGGCACGTGCAGCATTTCCTCATGTAATGTCACGGCGTGACCGAGGAAACCGTGGTCCCACCATTCCTCGCCGTGATCGCTGACGACGATCACCCAGGTATACTCCCATTGTTGTTGGGTTTTCACTTTGGCGATAAATCGGCCGAGCGCTTTGTCGGCCGCGCGGATGTCGCGCCGGTAACGTTCGCGCCATTGCGCGCGCAACGATTCGTCCGCGTTCAACACGTTACCGACGAAGCCGTGGAAATTATCGGCGTTCGCGCCGGGCAACGAGCGGTCGGCCGGATCGTAGGGCCAGTGCGGATCGAACAGGTGCAGGAACAAAAACGATGGCTGATACCTGTGTTTCTCCAGCCAGTCGACCGCGGCATCGACCACCTGCTCGCCCGGTGCATCGGGGGCCATCAGATAATGATCGAAGCCCGCACCGAAGCCGTAACGCGGACTGAGCATGAACGAGGTGACGAACGCGCCGGTGGCGTATCCCTTCTGCTTGCATCGTTCGGCCAACGTGAACACCTCCGGTCGCAAGCGCGAATCCATCGTCACCGCACTGTGGCGATGCCCGGCTAGGCCGGTCAGCAGACCCGCATGACTGGGAATCGTCCAGGACGAAGGCGCGTAGGCGCGGGTGAACCGGATGGCCTCTTTCGCAAAATCGTCGATGGCCGGCGTGTTGCTCGATTCGGCGCCGTAGCAGCCGACTTCGTCGGCCCGCAGGGTATCGATGCTGATTAAAATGATACTGGGGGAAAACGGATTGTGGTTGGCCTTCCCCGGCGCGCTGATGATCAACGCCACCAAGCCCGTTGCGACAACCGGCGCCCACAGCCAGCCGCGCCTGAAAGTGAGTGTTTCCGAGTCCAACGGTCGCAATCGGCGCATAAGGATGCTGACGACCAGCCCGGCTGAAAATGCGCTGCCCGCGATTAAAACGAAGAGCAGGACGACGATCCCCGCGTGACCGGCCGGGTCGGCCAGCACCATCGTTTTCACCAACGGCGGCAGAAAGACCTCGAAAACCGTTTCGGCAGCCAGGCCCGAAGTGGTCGCATACGCTTTGGGCAACAGTTCCGGAAAATGGGCCGTGAAGTATCTCTGGCCGATCAGCAGCGTCAGCGCCGCAAAGGCAAAGCTGAGAATCCCGGCGGCCCATCCGACGCGCCGCTCGGCGAATAACAATCCCACGCCGAACGCGAGATCGGGAAGAGCGTCGTGTAGGGAAAGAGTGTAGATCTCGGTGGTCGCCG
>CALBTQ010000159.1 GCA_937967875.1 uncultured Pseudomonadota bacterium | reverse complement strand
AGATCGTATTCGGTGACTGGAGTTCAGACGTGTGCTCTTCCGATCTGCAATGGTCGATCACGTGCGCAGCGACCATACGCTGGGCGTGCTCAACCAGGCGTTCCGTCACAGCCGCGAAGCCGCGCGGGCGCTGACCGCCCACGGCATTTCCACCCGGCAATTGGAGGAAACGACCGTACGCGCCTTGCTGCCCGCGATGACGCGCGACCTGAAAAAACTCAACGCCCCCGGCGCTGTCATGTCCGTCGCCAACATGACCGTGCGGCTCGGCGGACTGTGGGTCGGCAAATTTCTGTAAGCGCAGTTTCTTTTCCCCGTCCGATACGGTATTAGTAACAACTCACCTTGTACTTTCATCCGGCATTCGTTTGATGAATTTCGTTCGCCGCGCGGCGGCGACTGTTGCGTGGAGGATCTATGTTTACCGATAAAACCATCGGCATCGTCGGCGTGGGCAACATGGGCGAAGTGCTGTTACGCGGCCTATTGACCGCCGAAACGGCCGACCGCGCCCACCTGCTGGCCACCGAAGTGCTCGAAGACCGCCGCAACTTCATCGTGGACACCTACGGCATCGAAGTGACCAGGGACAACCGGTCGCTGGCGCATCGCTGCGACATTCTCGTGCTGGCCGTCAAACCGCAATACATCGATCAGGTGCTCGCCGACATGGCCGACGCCGTCGACGAATCGCCGCTGATCGTTTCCATCGCCGCGGGCATCACCACCGAGCGCATCGGCGCGGCCTTCGGCGATAAAAACGTGCGCATCATCCGCGTCATGCCCAACGCCCCGGCGCTGGTGCTCGAAGGCGCGTCGGCGCTGTTCGCCGGCAAACACGCCACCGAAGAGGACATGCAGATCGCGCGCGGCATTTTCGAGACCGTCGGCAAAACGGTCGTCGTGCAAAGCGAAGAACTCATGGACGTGGTCACCGGTCTGTCGGGCTCGGGCCCGGCCTTCGTCTTCATGATGATCGAAGCACTCTCGGACGCCGGCGTACAACTGGGGCTGGCGCGCAAGGTGAGCAACCTGCTGGCTTCGCAGACGGTGTTCGGCGCGGCGAAAATGTTCATCAAGACCGGCCGCCACGCGGGCGAGCTGCGCGACCTGGTCGCCACGCCGGGCGGCACGACCTTCGCCGGCCTACGCGAACTGGAGCGCGGCACCTTCCGCTCGACGGTCATGGACGCCGTGGAAGCGGCCTCACTGAAAAGCAAAGCGTTGGGGCAGAAAAAATAATCAGTCGAGCAGCTTGTCGAGCCAGGACAAAAACCGTTCCTTGACCGACGGCGGCGTTTCGCGCCAATCCGCCGCCGCTTCGCGCTCGGCTGGGGTCAAAGCGATGTTCTCCGCTTTCGCCGGCGAATCGAACACGGCCGCCGGATTCTCCACGTAAGTTGTAAACAGCCCGTCCATCGCCGCTTCGAGCAACTCGGTGTGCGCCTGCACCAACTCCAACTCGCCCGGATCCAGGAAGACGCCGTGCCCCTGCGCGCAGCGATTGAGCACGATGCCCGAGCTGTAGTTGTACAAAAATGCCGGCAGTTTCTTGCCGCAGTCGGGACACAGCAACAGGCGCGCGCTTTCGGTGTCGGGCATCTTGCGCTCGCGAACCATCTTGCGCGCCTGGGCGATGACCTCGGGCGTGAAGCGCTCGATCCGCCGCCGGATGATCATGGTGAGGTTCGGCTGCGTGATCCACAGACCGCCGCATTTCTCGCAGCGTTCGATCTCCACGCCTTCGTATTCGTCGCGAATCATCGCGGCCTTGCATTGCGGGCATTGCGTTTCGTACATGACTCACTCCCCGTCGCTGAAACGGCGAGCCGTCGACGCGCGTAACTCGCCCTGCTTGTCTATCGCAATAATCGATCGATTGATAAACGCCCGGGACGTCAGGCCGTCCGGGCTTCGTCGTCGCCGCCGCCGGCCGCCAGGTCTTCCAATTCCTTTTTGCGCTTGGCGATCACTTCGTGCGCCAGGTGCAGATAGGCTTTGGCGACCTCGGCTTCCGGGTCCTGCGTAATGATCGGCCGGCCCACGGCGAACGCACTGGAGAACTCTTCCATGCGCGGGATGACGTTGCGGAACACCACCTCCTCGGGGAACGAAGCCCACACCTGCTGGCAGACTTCGCGCGCGATGCGGTAGTTCTCGTCGTACATGGTCATCAACAGGCCTTCGATCACCAGATCCGGATTGATCTGCCGGCGAACCTTGCGGATGATTTTGAGGATTTGCGTCAGCGTTTTGAGCGACAGCGGCTCGCACTGCATCGGCACGAGCACCGCGTTGGCGGCCGACAGCGCGTAGATGGTCAGCTCGCCCATGCCCGGGGGGCAGTCGATCAAAATGAAATCGCAGCTTTTCTGCAGAGCGTCGACGTATTTCTTCAGCAGCGGGGCGCTGCCCTTCTGCCGGACAAACCGCTCGAACTCGTCGGTCAAGGTGCCCTTGCCGTAGGGAATCGTCTTCAAATAGGGGAGCATCGTCGAGTGGATGATCTCGGAGAGTTTCTTGCGCCCGAGAAACACATCGTACAGGCCGTGTTCCATCTGCTGACGGCTCAAGCCCAGGCCGAAGCCGACGGCGTTCTGCTCGTCCAGGTCCAGCACGAGCGTGCGCTGCTTGAGCATGGCCAAACTGGCGGCCAGATTGACCGTCGTCGTTGTTTTACCTACGCCGCCTTTCTGACTGGCGATGGCGATCACTTTGCCCATGAACCTCTCCTAACTGACGCTATATCTTGCCGAAGTGGCTGGTTTCTTGCCCTCGATGCAACCGTTTGCCCACCGCATAATTCGAGCGAAGGCTCGGTTCGATTCGTTAAAATACCATACCGTCGTCGAATCACAAGAGCGGACGACGGTTTCCGCTCATTAATCTCGAACGCGCAACAGCTTAACTTTTCGGCGGCTTACGTCAAGCGACTCTGTCGGCGTCCGTCGAGCCAGGTTTGCAACAGCACGGCGGCCGCCATTTTATCGCGCACCTGCTTGCGCTTGGCCCGCGAAACGTCGGCCTGCACGAGCACGGCGTCGGCCATCAGACTTGAAGTGCGCTCGTCGATGAACTCGACCGGCAATTCCAGCGGCGCGAGCAACGCGGCGAAGGCCCGCGCCATTTCCGCCGCCGGGCCCTCGGTGCCGTTCATGTTCAGCGGCAGGCCGACGACCAAAATGTCGACCTGTTTTTCCTCGACGATCCGCCGCACCGCCTCCAGGTCGCGCGCGGGATTGGTGCGCTTGATCACCTCCAGCGGCTGGGCGGTGTAACCCAGCGGATCCGACAACGCCAACCCGACGCGCACCGTACCCACGTCGATGCCCAACGCGCGCATCGGTTAGAAGATCCTCACTTCGCTGTGGTCGCCGAGCATGAAGCGGAACGCGCGCGGCTTGTTGCGGCTGGGCGCGACGGTCGTTTTCTGGCCGATGAGGCTGTCGCAGATCAACCCGGGCACGTCGCTGAGCGAACTCTGCTCGAGCACGATCGAATGTTCGATTTCGCAGTTCTTGATGTGCACGTCGAAATAAATGGCCGTGAACGGTCCGATGTAACTGTTTTCGATCACCGTGTTCTTGCCGATGATCGCCGGACCGCGTACGGTGGAATTGACGATGCGCGCGCCCTCTTCCACCACCACCTTGAAGGTGACGTCCGAGTCGATCACCTCGCCGCGAATGTCGGTCTTGAACTCGTCGAGCACCATACGGTTGGCCTCGAGCATGTCCTCGAGCTTGCCCGTATCTTTCCACCAGCCGGTGACCAGGTGACTGCGCACTTCCAGCCCCTGGTCGACCAGCCACTGGATGGCGTCGGTGATTTCCAGCTCGCCGCGCGCCGACGGCTTGATCGCCTCGACCGCCCGCCAGATCGCCTGGTCGAACATGTACACGCCGACCAGCGCCAAGTTGCTGCGCGGCTCGGCGGGCTTTTCCTCCAGCCGCACCACGCGCCCGTCGCCGTCGAGCTCGGCCACGCCGAAGCTGGACGGATTGGGCACCGCCGCCAGCAGAATCTGCGCGTCAGCCTCGCTGGTGCGGAAATCGTCGACCAGCTCTTTGATGCCGTGGGTGATCAGGTTGTCGCCCAGGTACATGACGAAGGCGCTATCCTGCAGAAAGTCCTTGGATTCGCGGACCGCGTGCGCCAGTCCCAGCGGCGCGCTCTGGTGGATGTAACTCACGTTCACGCCGAACGCCGAGCCGTCGCCCACCGCGGCCTTGATCTCCGCCGCCGTATCGCCCACCACGATGCCGATGTCGGTGATGCCCGCCTCGCGAATCGCCCGGATGCCGTAAAACAGCACCGGCTGATTCGCCACCGGCACCAACTGCTTGGCCTGGGTGTGCGTGATCGGCCGCAACCGCGTCCCTTTCCCGCCGCTCAGGATCAACCCTTTGAGTTTGCGCACGCCTTCACTCCTTGTCATCAACACCTTTATTGTACGTATCGGACCCAGGTGTCCAGATTTTCGCGTTCGCGCATCGCGGCTGCCATCGCCTTGGCCCCCGCTTCGGTGGCGTATTGGCCGACGCTCACCCGGTACCAGGTGCCGCGTTCGCCTAGGTCGGTCTGTTCGACGAAGCAGCGATTCCCCTTGCCGACCATCCGCTGGTACAGTTCCTGTGCTTCGGCCTGCGTGGGGTACGAGCCGATCTGCACCGTCCAATAATCGTTGCCGCTGGGCGGACCGGGCAGCGCGCCGAAATCGACCGCCGCCGGGGTTTCCTCCAACGCGGGCGCGGTGTCGGCCTCCGAGGGCAGCGGCGTGTGATCGGGCGTGGCTTCGGCCGGTTCGATGACCTCGGGCGTCGGATCGAGCTGCACGCCCTCCGGAATTTCGTCCGCAGTCGGCTCCCCGAACGCCGAGGCCAGCGACAGCGGTTCGACGCCCGGCGCGGGAGTCGGCTCGGCCGCCACCGGTGTCGGTTGCGTTTCGGCCGGCAACTGCCCCAGGCCCTTACCGACCAGCACGCCGAGGCTGAACACGACGACCAACGCAACCAGCGAGCCCGCGAGCAAAAAGGCGATTTGCCGATTGTCCAGCCGGACTTCGTATTTCGTCCGAATCTTGCTTAGGTCTCTCATTCGGTCTGTTCCTCATCGGCTGACGGACGTTCCTCCGCCGGGTCCGCCGGCGGTTCCTCGACCGGTTTGGGCAACGTTATATCGCGCGAAAAATCGGGGCAATGCCTGGCGTCGGTCATGCGAAATTTCTTCGCGCAATCGCCGCGCCAGGCGCACACCGCGCACGTGATCTGCACATCGCGGCTCATGCTTCGTCCTTTTTCGGCTCGCTCAACGCCCCGTATTCCTCGGGGCGGCGATCGCGAAGGAACGGCCAATTGCGCCGCACCAACGGCGTCGCGCGCGGATCGATCTCCCAGAGGCACACGCCCTCGGCGTCGCTCATCGGCTCGTCGAGCAGATCGCCGGTCGGCGTCGCGCACAGGCTGCGCCCGGCGAAGGTCGTGCCGTTCTCCGTGCCCGCCCGACCCACGCGGCAGACCCACAGGCCGTTGGCGAAAGCGCCGGTCAGCACCGCGCGCTCCCACAGATCGTCGTTGGCGGCGGTGACCGCCATCGGCGCGACAACCAGGTTCGCGCCGCCCAAAGCCAGTAAGCGCAGGCCCTCGGGGAACATCAGATCCCAGCCCAGTTGCACGCCCAACGGACCGGCCGGGCTGTCGAACAGGCAAAAGCCTTTATCGCCGGGGGTGAAAAACGATTTCTCCTCCCACCCCGGAATCTGCGGCAGGTGCATCTTGCGATACACGCCGGCCGGTTCGCCGTCTTCTTTAATGACCGCGGCGCTGTTGTAGGCGTTCCCGGTTTCGTCGTCGATTTCGAAAAACGGGACGATCAACATCATCCGTCGCGCCGCCGCCTTCTCGCGCATCGCGACGATCAACGGACCGTCCGCCGGTTGCGCCAGGCGCCGCGCGTCGTTTTCCAGATTGCCCACGAACCACGGATACGCCCACAACTCGGGCAGCACCGCGATTTGCGCCCCGCGCGCCGCCGCCAGATCGAGCATCTCCAGCGCGCGCTTCGTCGTCCGCTCCACGTCCGGCCGGGCGGCGAGTTGAACGCCGGCCACTTTCACAGTCCGCCCCATCGTGTCTCGTCTCTCCTTACAGTTTGCCGTCAAACCAGGCGATGATGTCGCCGATCATCTCTTTGTGCAAGTCGAACAGCGCCGTACCGTGCCCGCCGCCGTCGTACAATTTCGCCGCGCCCCGCGCGCCGGCCTGCTTGATGAGCTTCTGCACCGAATCGTACGCATACTCGTCGGTTTTGGCCGCGTAAAACAGCATCGGTCCCGGATACTCCGTTACCGGATCTTCGGTCGTCACCCCGCGATAATTCAACCCGGGCGATAACAGCGCCACGGCCTTGATCCGCTTTTGGCGCCGCCACGCGTAATTCACCGCCAGGTTCGCGCCGATCGACGCCCCGACGATCCCCACGCGCTGCGGATCGACGTTCTTTTGTTCCACCAGATAGCGATAGGCCGCGTCCACGTCGTTGAGCATCGCGGCAAAATCGTCGCTGCTGAACCGGTCGAGGTTCAGTTTGACGCCGTTGGCGCCGGTCAACGATTGACCGTGCCCGCGCAGATCGATGGCCAACGAACAATATCCCTTCTGCCGCGCCGCTTCGGCGAACGCCGTGTAATCCTGCCGTTGCCGTCGCATCATATGCAGTAAAATCAATCCTTTGCTTTTCGCCCGACGGGTATCGACATAGGTGGCGCCGATCGTGATTCCGTCGTTGGTCTTAATTTTCAGATCGGTGGCCGCCCAGGCCGTCGCGACGATGGTCGCCAGGAGCACCGCGAAAACCACCCATCCTTTGCCGGACAAGCCCCCCCCTTGGCGTTTCATCGGATACTCCCATCTGAATTTGTTTTGTACCGGAATTCATACACCATCCCCGCCCAAAAGAAAACGGGCGCGGTCCGTCTTCACGCGGATTTTCCCCCGCCAGCTTGACGGATGGAAGCGACCGTGTTACCTAGCGCCCACGGCGTGTGAATTGCGCTCAAATTGGGAGTGGACGACCCGTGTTGCGGCTCTTTAGACGAATCGGTAGCGCCTTGTCGCGGCAGCCGGCCAAAACGACGAAAATCAGCCCGGCCGAACCGACCGCCCCCGCTCCGAGCGTAAAATCAAAACCGGCCAAAAAGGTCGAGATCAAACCGGCGCCGCCCGCGCCCAAAACCATCCCCCGCGCCGAACACACCCTCAGCCGTAAACGGGTTTCGCCCAACGCGCTCAAGGTTATGCACCGGCTGATCCGCCACGGCCATCGCGCCTATCTGGTCGGCGGCTGCGTGCGCGACATCCTCCTCAATCGTACGCCTAAGGATTTCGACATCGTTACCGACGCGCGCCCCGAGCAGGTGCGTTCGCTGTTCGGCAACTCGCGTCTGATCGGCCGCCGCTTCCGCCTGGTGCACGTATTCTTTCGCGGCGGCGAGATCATCGAAGTGTCCACCTTCCGCAAGGAAGCGCCCTTCGATCCCGACTGCGACGACGACGGTCCGCACGAGGAAAACACCTACGGCACCCCGGCCGAGGACGCCTTCCGCCGCGACCTGACGATCAACGGGCTGTTTTACGATCCGCAGACCTTCGCCATCTACGATTACATCGGCGGCATCGACGACCTGCGCGCCAAGACGATTCGCATCATCGGCGAGCCGCCGATGCGCATCAAGGAAGATCCGGCGCGCATGTTCCGCGTCGTGCGACATGCCGCAAGCACGGGCTTTGCCATCGAAAAACGGACCATGGCCGCCATTCACGAACTCGCCGGGGAAATCACCAAGACCAATCCCTCGCGTCTGCGCGACGAGTTCCTGCGCGAGTTGACCGAAGGCCGCTCCGCGCGCAGCATCGAGTTGATGTTCGACACCGGCCTGCTCGGTCACATCCTACCCGAAATGACCGAGCTCGGCGCCCCGGCCGCCGACGGCTCGCCCTCGACCGGACGCAAAATCCTGCTGGCCAACCTCGCCGCGCTCGACCGGGCGATCAACCAGAAAAAGCAGGTCGCGCTGCCGGTGGTGCTCGCCGCCTTCGTCGCGCCGCTGGTCGCCCGGCAGGATTTCGAAAACCAGGCGCCCAATCCGCGCATGCGCCACAGTTGGCTGCAGCAAACCACGCGCAATTACGTCAAACCGATTCTCCGCCAGATCGGCATCGGCAAGGCGGATGCCGAAGCGGCCGCGTTGATCATCCTCGGGCGGCAGGCGATCGCGCAGGCCCTGGCGCGGGGACCGAATCTGCCCAAATCGCTGCAGCGCAAATCCTATTTCGCCCTGAGCCTGTTGCTGTTCCAGATCGAAGCGCACGACCAAAACCAACCGCTGCCCCGCGCGGTGATTGCG